>JAEHDA010000212.1 GCA_016880655.1 Rhodocyclaceae bacterium | reverse complement strand
TCGGCCAGGGTCGGCTGGTAGCCCACCGCCGACGGCATGCGGCCGAGCAGCGCCGACACTTCGGTGCCGGCCAGGGTGTAGCGGTAGATGTTGTCGACGAAGAAGAGGATGTCGCGGCCCTCGTCGCGGAAGCGCTCGGCCATGGTCAGGCCGGTCAGCGCCACGCGCAGGCGGTTGCCCGGCGGCTCGTTCATCTGGCCGAACACCATGCCGACCTTGTCGAGAACATTGGACTCCTTCATCTCGTGATAGAAGTCGTTGCCCTCGCGGGTGCGCTCACCGACACCGGCGAATACCGACAGGCCGGAGTGCTGCTTGGCGATGTTGTTGATGAGCTCCATCATGTTCACGGTCTTGCCGACGCCGGCGCCGCCGAACAGGCCCACCTTGCCGCCCTTGGCGAACGGGCAGATCAGGTCGATAACCTTGATGCCGGTTTCCAGCAGTTCGGTGGCTGGCGACAACTCGTCGAACTTGGGCGCCGACTGGTGAATGGAGCGCTTCAGGTCCGTCTTGACCGGTCCGGCTTCGTCGATCGGTCGACCGAGCACGTCCATGATGCGACCCAGGGTACCGTGGCCGACCGGCACAGAGATGGCCGCGCCGGTGTTCTTCACCTTCATGCCGCGGCGCAAACCGTCGGAGGAGCCCATGGCGATGGTACGGACGATGCCGTCGCCCAGCTGCTGCTGAACTTCGAAGGTCAGGCCATCCTCGGCCATGCCGTTACCCGACTCGTCGAGGACGAGTGCGTCATAGACTCTGGGCATGCCTTCGCGCGGGAACTTGATGTCCACCACGGCGCCGATGCACTGGACGATGTTTCCGTTACTCATGGTCGTTTCCTTAATTCACTAGATTCTGTTAACCGGCGATGGCGGCAGCGCCACCGACAATCTCGGAGATTTCTTTGGTGATGGCCGCCTGCCGCGCCTTGTTATAGACGAGCTGCAATTCCTTGATGACGACGCCGGCATTGTCGGTGGCGGACTTCATCGCGACCATGCGCGCCGACTGCTCGGACGCCATGTTCTCGGCGACCGCCTGATAGATCAGTGCCTCGACGTAGCGGACCAGCAACTCGTCGATGACGACACGGGCCTCCGGCTCGTAGAGGTAATCCCAATGGCCTTCGGGCGTACCCAGGCGCTCGCCGGTCAGCGGCAGTAGCTGTTCGAGCACCGGCTCCTGCTTCATCGTGTTGATGAAGCGGGTGTAGCCGATGTAGACCTTGTCCAGTTCGCCGGCCTGCACCGCATCGATCATGAGCTTGACGGGACCGATCAGTTTTTCCAGGTGTGGGGTATCGCCAAGGTGGGTCACGTTCGAGACGACGGTCGCGCCCAGGCGCTGCATGAAACCAAGGCCCTTGCTGCCGATCGCGGTGACGCGAATCTCGCTGGCACCCCTGGCCTCCCAGTCCCGCATTGCGCCCACGACCATGCGCAGGATGTTGGTGTTGAGACCGCCGCAAAGGCCCTTGTCGGTCGTCACCAGAATCAGGCCGATACGCTTCGCTCCGCTATCGGCGTCCTGCGACGACTGACTTTTGCCCAGGAAGGGATGACGATAGTCGCTGAGGCTGGCCGCCGACAGGTTCGCCGCCAGCCGGCGGATCTTCTCGGAGTAGGGGCGGGCGGCGCGCATCCGGTCCTGCGCCTTGCGCATTTTCGATGCGGCCACCATCTCCATGGCCTTGGTGATCTTCTTGGTGTTCTGGACCGACTTGATCTTGGTCCGAATCTCTTTGCCGCCAGCCATAATCTTCTCCGATTAGGCCCAGTTCTTCTTGAACTCGCCGACAGCGGCCGCCAGTTGTGCTTCGGCATCCTTGTCGAGATCCTTGGTGGACTCGATCTTGTCCATCAGCGCGGCGTGCTGCGCCTTCATGAACTTGTGCAGATCGGCCTCGAACGCAAGCAGCTTCGGCACTTCGACATCGTCGAAGTAGCCCTGGTTGATGGCGTACAGGGAAACCGCCATTTCCGCCACAGACAACGGCGAATACTGGGCCTGCTTCATCAGCTCGGTAACGCGACGGCCGCGCTCCAGTTGCTTGCGGGTGGCATCGTCAAGATCGGACGCAAACTGGGCGAAGGCCGCGAGCTCGCGGTATTGGGCCAAGGCCAGACGAACACCACCGCCGAGCTTCTTGATCACCTTGGTCTGGGCAGCGCCGCCGACCCGCGACACCGACACGCCTGCGTTGATGGCGGGACGGATACCGGCGTTGAAGAGGTCGGTTTCCAGGAAGATCTGGCCGTCGGTAATCGAAATCACGTTGGTCGGCACGAAGGCAGAGACGTCGCCGGCCTGCGTTTCAATGACGGGCAGTGCGGTCAGGGAACCCGTCTTGCCCTTGACGGCGCCGTTGGTGAGCTTCTCGACCCACGCCTCGGAAACGCGCGCGGCGCGCTCCAGCAAACGCGAGTGCAGATAGAAGACGTCGCCCGGATAGGCCTCGCGGCCGGGTGGCCGGCGCAGCAACAGCGAAATCTGGCGATAGGCCCAGGCCTGCTTGGTCAAGTCGTCGTAGATGATCAGGGCGTCCTGGCCGCGGTCGCGGAAGTACTCGCCCATGGTGCAGCCGGAGTAAGGCGCGATGAACTGCATCGCTGCCGACTCCGAGGCCGTGGCGGCGACGACGACCGTGTAGGCCATCGCACCGTACTCTTCCAGCTTGCGCACCACGTTCATCACCGACGAGGCTTTCTGGCCGACGGCGACGTAAATACAAAAAAGGTCTTTGCCCTTCTGGTTGATGATGGTGTCGATGGCCACCGCTGTCTTGCCGGTCTGGCGGTCGCCAATGATCAGCTCGCGCTGGCCGCGGCCGATAGGCACCATCGCATCGATCGACTTGAGGCCGGTCTGCACCGGTTGCGATACCGACTTGCGCCAGATGACGCCAGGCGCGACCTTTTCGATCTTGTCGGTCTGCTTGGCATTGATCGGACCCTTGCCGTCTATGGGCTGGCCCAGCGAATTGACCACGCGGCCGATCAGCTCCGGACCGACCGGCACTTCGAGAATGCGGCCGGTAGTCTTGACGGTGTCGCCTTCGGTGATATGTTCGTATTCACCGAGCACCACCGCGCCGACGGAGTCGCGCTCGAGGTTCAGGGCCATGCCGAAGGTGTTGCCGGGAAACTCCAGCATCTCACCTTGCATGACGTCGGCCAGACCATGGACGCGGCAGATGCCGTCGGTCACGGACACCACCGTACCCTGAGTGCGAACTTCGGTCGCGCCCTCGAGGTTCTGGATCTTGCTCTTGATCAGCTCGCTGATCTCGGACGGATTCAACTGCATGGAATTTCTCCTAACTGTTCAGGGCCGCGCGCATGGCTGCCAGCTTGCCGCTCACGGAAGTGTCGAGAACCTGGTCGCCTACAACGACCTTCACGCCGCCGATCAGCGCCGGTTCCACCTGTACTGAAAGCTGCAAGCGGCCGAAGCGGCCCTCCAGAAGAGCCTTGAGGTCGCGCAGCTGGGCGTCGTCAAGCGCGAAGGCCGAATGGACAACACCTTCCTTGACGCCCTCTTCGCCTTGCTTCATGGTTTGAAACTGCGCGGCAATTTCCGGCAGGCAAGCCAATCGGCGGTTGTCGGCAAGCAAGTGGACAAAGTTGCCGACCTCCGCGTCGCTGCCACCGATGGCACGGAACAGGTCTTCCACCTGCTTGGCCGCGATGTTCGGATTGCCGATCAGTGCGCCCGCCTGCGGATCTTCGACAACCCGGGCTAGGCGCAGCAATGCCTCCGACCAGACGGGCAGCGTTTGCCGTTGGCGCGCCAGACGGAAGGCCGCCTCTGCGTATGGCCTGGCGATGGTGGCGATCTCGGCCATTGCTCAGAGCTCCTGCTTGAGGGCAGAGAGCATGTCGGCGTGGGCCGTGGCGTTGACTTCGCGGCGCAGGATCTTCTCCGCGCCGGCGACGGCCAATTCAGCCACTCGCTCGCGCAGGACCTGTTTGGCGCGCTCCGCTTCCTGGTCGATTTCCGCTTTGGCGGATGCCACTACCTTGTCCGCCTCGACGCGGGCAGCCGCCTTGGCTTCCTCGACGATCTGCTGGCCGCGACGCTCGGCCTGGGCGAGGATGTCGGCAGACTTTTCCTTCGTCTCGCGCAAGACATCGGCGGAGCGACGGGAGGCCAGTTCCAGGTCGTGCTTGCCCCGCTCTGCGGCAGCCAGGCCTTCGGCGATAGTCTTCTGCCGATTATCGATCGCGGTCCGGAGGGGCGGCCAGACGAACTTGACCGTGAACCAGATGAAGATGGCGAAGGCGACCGCTTGGGATATAAGGGTCAGATTGATGTTCATTGTTCCACCGCTGGGGTCGGACGGGAATCGGGGGCCTGTGCCTTAATGAATGACGGCGAGCAGCGGGTTGCCGAAGGCGAACAGCATTGCCAGGCCGACACCGATAATGAACGAGGCGTCGATCAGACCGAGCAGCAGGAAGACCTTGGCTTGAAGGGTGGGCATCATTTCCGGCTGGCGGGCGGCGGCTTCAAGGAACCGGCTGGCCATGATGCCGATGCCGATACAGGCACCCGCAGCGCCGAGGCCGATGATGAGGCCGATGCCGATACCGGTGTAGGCTTGAATCATCGCCAGGTATTGAAGCTTGTCCATTGTCGTATTCCTTTCGTGTGCAGATTGGGGTTTATTGAAGATAGGGAAGAACTTGATCAGTGACTTTCGTGCGCCATCGACAGATAGACGACGGTGAGCATCATGAAAATGAAGGCCTGTAGAACGACGATCAGGATATGGAAGATCGCCCAACCGGCGCCGAGGATGGCGCCGAAAACGGTGCCGGCCAAGCCGGTAGCTGCCCACATGCCAAGCAGCAGGAAGATGATCTCGCCCGCGTACATGTTGCCGAACAGACGCAGGGAGTGCGACAGCGGCTTGGACAGGTACTCGATGATGTTGAGGAGGAAGTTGGCTGGCCAGAGCAGGGGGTTCGAGCCAAACGGCGCGCAGAACAGCTCGTGTATCCAGCCGCCCAGACCTTTGACCTTGATGCTATAGAAGATCATCAGGAACCAGACCGCCAGCGCCAGCGCAAAAGTGGTATTTACATCGGCGGTAGGAACGCTGCGGAAATTGTGCAGGCCGAGCACGTGCTCATAAAAGAGCCCCATCCAGTCGACCGGCAGGAAGTCCATGGCATTCATCAACAGCACCCAGACGAAAACGGTCAGGGCAGCAGGAGCGACGAAGCTGTGCCGGTCGCCGTGGAAGATACCCTTGACCTGATCGTCGACGAATTCGATCGCCAGTTCGACGAAGGCCTGCCGCCGGCCCGGTACTCCGGCAGTGGCGCCGCGTACCACCCACCAGAGAAAACCGAAGGCGAGCATCCCCAGGAGCACGGATACGGCAACGGTATCGACATGCAGAACCCAGAAATCGCCTGTACCGACCGGCTTCTGCAGGAATGAGAGATGGTGGCTGATATAGGAAGTCGGGGTCAGCGTTGTTTCAGCGGCAGACATGTCAAACCCTAGAAGAATTCAGTTGATCACCAGATACTGCAAACGCGAGGCCCGACAGCAGGACCGAAACCATAAAGGCGCCCAGGAACGCCAGCACCACCATGTCGCGGTAGGCAACGAAGGCCAGCCACAACAGCACAGCAATCACGACCACCTTGGCCGCCTCGGCACGCAAGGCAATGCGAACCACATTGCCGGAACTTCCTGCCCGCCGCCCTGACACCAACGCAAACACCAGGACACCGATCATGCCGATACCGCCACCGAGCACCGCCGACAGAAAGCCCTGAGTCCCCGCCGCAACTCCGGCCACTACCGCCAGCACAGCACTCGCCGCAACCTGCCACGCCATGGTGACGCGAAACGCCCGAGCTATCCGCGCAGTCGTTCCGGCTATGGCATCCAAGTGTGCACCCATCAAAAAAAACGTACGGATTCTAACTGAATCTTATGGACACGACAATTGCTGCGTTGCAAATACAGCTATCGATTATATTCTGAATTACACGCCGGCGAACGCGGCCTCGATCTCGGCAAACGTGCGTGCAACCTCGTGCGTGGATAGTTCGACGCCGAGTTGTCGCGCGATTTGGGATGCGGAAAAGATGCCGCGCAGAGTTTGCTTGTTAGCCTCCCGATCCTCCTCGATTACGAGCGTATGCTGGCGGCCGCATGCCACGAGTGTTGCGACAATGTGCCCGACCTCGGCACGATCGACGTCGCTCATCTTGATCGCTTCCATGTCTTCCAGGCTGGTCATCACGTCTCGCACCTCAAGCTCTTCGCGTTTGGCACCTCGCGCCTGGGCAACCCGCACCGGCTTTTCACCCAATAGGTCACGCGCAGTGACGACACCCGAGATACGGCCATTGGCTTCGACCACAAGCAACAGGCGTACGCCGCGCAGCAACATGTGTTGATTGGCTTGCGCCAGCGTTTCCTGAGGTGTGACAGTGGCCGGCGGAATCCGCGTCAGATCAGTCATGACTTCGACCGCCGGCGAGTTGACGTGGACGAAGGTCGGATTCAATGCGCCACCGACGTAGCAGCCGCCGGAGCAGACCGGCACTTGGGCCAGGGGTTTGTAGCGATCTTTGATCATCGTGGTCTCCTGCTTGCTGAGTGGATCAAGCCTGCATTCTATGCACTTCGCTCCGGGAGTAACGCGCTTTGCGCGTCAGCCTTCGCCGATGCCCGGAGTTCCCCGCACCCGCGCCAGCAGACCGTCCAGCTGGTCGAGGCTGGAAAAGCGGATCGTCAGGCTGCCCGCACCCTTGCGGTTGGCGGATATCTTCACGGGTGCACCGAGGCTGTCGGCGAGATCCTCTTCCAGCCGCTCCAGATCGCGATTCGTTTCTTTGGCAGCCGTCTTGCGGGCCGGCGGGTTCATCTCGCGGGAAACCGCCCGCTCCGTCTCCCGCACCGACCAGCCCTTTTCCACCACCACGCTCGCCACCCTGCCCTGCTCGCTCCTGGACAACGGCAGCAGCGCCCGGGCGTGACCCATTTCAATGTCGCCGGCCATCAGCATGTCCTGGGCAGGCTTGGCCAACTGGAGCAGGCGTAGCAGGTTGGTGGCCGCCGAACGCGAGCGACCGACCGCATCTGCCGCCTGCTGGTGGGTCATGCTGAACTCGTCGATCAGGCGCTGTAGTCCGGCGGCCTCTTCGAGCGGGTTGAGGTCTTCGCGCTGGATGTTCTCGATCAGCGACATCGCCAGAACAGCCTCGTCCGGAATGTCGCGGATCAACACCGGCACTTCGTTCAGGCCGGCGATCTGCGCCGCGCGCCAGCGCCGTTCGCCGGCGATGATTTCATAGCGGCTGGAGGACACGGGGCGCACCGAAATCGGCTGTATAAGGCCCTGGGCCTTGATCGACGCCGCCAATTCCTCCAGCGAGCCCGGATCCATGCGAGTACGCGGTTGGTACTTGCCCGGTTGCAGGGAGCCTACCGCCAGGGTTTCCTGGCGGCTTGATTCTGGGGCGCTGTTGGCCGCGAGCAGGGCGTCGAGGCCGCGGCCGAGTCCTTTCATCTTGGGTGGGTTCATTGCCTTATTCCTTCCACGATTGAACGCGCTCGATCATCTCGGCGGCGAAGTTGAGATAGGCCTGGGCGCCCTTCGACATCCTGTCGAACAGCACGCCAGGCATGCCGTAACTGGGCGCCTCCGCCAAACGGACGTTTCTCGGCACCAGAGTCTTGAACACCTTTTCGCCGAAGTGCTCTTCCAGTTGTGCGGAAACCTGGTTCGACAGGGTCGAGCGCGGATCGAACATGACGCGCAGCAAGCCGATGATCTTCAGGTCCGGATTCAGATTGGCATGCACCTTCTTGATCGTGTTGACCAGATCGGAGAGGCCTTCCAGCGCAAAGTACTCGCATTGCATCGGGATGACGACGCCATGGGCGGCGCACAATCCGTTCAGGGTCAGCAGCGACAGGGACGGCGGACAGTCGATCAGGACGAAGTCATAGTCGCCGGCATGCTCGGCAAGCGCCTCCTTGAGGCGCGCCTCGCGCCGCTCCAACTCGACCATTTCGATTTCTGCGCCGGCCAGATCGCGGTTGGCCGGCAGGACGTCGTAGCCCCCCGCTTCGGCGCGAGCCCGCACGTCGGACAGCGTCGCGAGACCGACCAGCAGGTGATAGACGGAACGCGGCAAGGCGCGCTTGTCCACGCCGCTGCCCATGGTCGCGTTGCCTTGTGGGTCGAGATCCACCAGCAGCGTCCGCTGGCCTTGCAGGGCCAGGGCTGCCGCCAGATTCACAGAGGTGGTGGTCTTGCCGACCCCGCCCTTCTGGTTGGCGATGGCAAAGATATGCATCAGATTTTCTCCAGGACTATCAGATGTCGTTCGGCGTCGAGGCCAGGGACGGCCAGTTTCATGGTTTCAGCAACCCGCCAGCCAACGGGCAGATTCCCGATTTCGGCCTGCGGATAGCCGCCCTTCATTGCCAGCAAACGTCGCGCGAGATGGCCAGCCAGCCCGACGAAGTCGGCGAGTTCTGCAAAGGCTCTGGAAATGGCTGCATCGAAAATTCCCGCCAGAGCTTCGACTCTGCGGCAGTGAATGCTTACATTGGCGAGACCCAGCTCAATTTTCACTTGCTGCTGAAAGGCAGCTTTCTTCTGGTTGGCTTCCACCGAAGTGACCTGCAGGTCTGGCCGGCAGATCGCCAAAGTCAGCCCTGGCAACCCGCCGCCGCTGCCGACATCTACCAGGGTCCGGACGTCTTTGCCAAGATGCGGCAACACCGCAAGCGAGTCGAGCAGATGATGGGTCACCATTTGGTCAAAATCGCGGATGGCCGTCAGGTTGTAGACCCGATTCCATTTCGCCAGCAAAGCAAGAAAGACTTCCAGTTTGTCCTCAGCTCCCGCAGGCAGCGTCAGACCCAGCGCGACGATTCCGTCATTCAAGGTCATTCAGGCGGCTTTCCGCTTCTTGAGGTGAACCAGCAGGAGGGAGATGGCGGCCGGCGTCACACCTTGAATTCGCGATGCCTGGCCGAGCGTTTCCGGCCGGTGCTGGCTGAGCTTCTGCTGGACCTCGATCGAAAGTCCATAGACGCGCCGGTAGTCGAGGTCCGGGGGCAAGGCCAGCGTCTCGTTCGCTTCGGCCTTCGCCACCTCCTCGCGTTGCCGCTCGATGTAGCCCTGATACTTGGCCTGGATCTCGACCTGCTCGATCACATTGGCGGCCGTCACGCCAGGGCCCGCCTGCGGCAGGGTCATCAGGTCGCCGTAGTGGGCTTCCGGCCGGCGCAACAGATCGAACAGACGGTATTCACGCTCCAGCGGCTTGCCAACGACGCGAATCGCATCGGCATCGCTAACCATGCGCGGGCTGACCCAGGTATCGCGCAGGCGCTGAACCTCATGTTCGATCGCCTCGCGCTTGGCTTCGAAGGCGTGCCAGCGAGCATCGTCGACCAGACCAAGTTTGCGACCGACTTCGGTCAAACGCAGATCGGCATTGTCTTCGCGCAGGCTGAGGCGGTACTCGGCCCGGCTGGTGAACATGCGATAGGGCTCCGACACGCCGCGGGTCACCAGGTCATCGACCATCACGCCGAGGTAGGCCTCGTCACGCCGTGGTGCCCACGCCTCCAACTCCTTTGCCTGGCGGGCCGCATTAAGCCCGGCCAGCAGACCTTGGGCGGCAGCTTCTTCGTACCCCGTCGTGCCATTGATCTGGCCGGCGAAAAAGAGCCCCCGGATCGACTTGGTTTCCAACGACGCCTTCAGATAACGTGGATCGAAGTAGTCGTACTCGATCGCATAGCCCGGTCGCGTTATGTGGACTTGCTCCAGGCCGCGGATTGAACGCAGCATGGCGATCTGGATGTCGAACGGCAGGCTGGTCGATACACCCTGTGGGTAGTACTCGTGAGTAGTCAGGCCCTCCGGTTCCAGAAAGACCTGGTGTTCGTCCTTGCCTGCGAACTTGTGGATCTTGTCTTCGATCGACGGGCAGTAGCGCGGCCCGACGCCCTCGATCACGCCGGTGAACATCGGTGAGCGATCAAGGCCGGAGCGAATGATGTCGTGCGTACGAGCATTGGTGTGGGTAATCCAGCACGGCACCTGCCGCGGGTGCTGGTCCGCCCGACCAAGGAACGAGAATACCGGCACGGGGTCGTCGCCCGGCTGCCGTTGCATTACCGGGAAATCGACGCTCTTGCCGTCAAGCCGCGGCGGCGTGCCGGTCTTTAGCCGGCCGACCGGCAGCTGCAACTCTCGCAGGCGCCGGGCCAAAGTCAGCGATGGTGGATCGCCGAAGCGGCCGGCGCGGTAGTTCTCGAGTCCGACATGGACCAGTCCGTTGAGGAAAGTACCGGCCGTGAGCACCACCGTCGGCGCCTCGAAGCGGATGCCCAGTTGCGTCACTACGCCGGTTACGCGATCGCCCTGCACGGTCAGGTCGTCGGCGGCCTGCTGGAACAGCGTAAGGTTCGGCTGGTTCTCCAGTCGGTCGCGAATTGCCTGCTTGTAGAGCTGCCGGTCGGCCTGGGCTCGGGTCGCGCGTACCGCCGGCCCCTTGGAGGCATTGAGAATCCGGAACTGGATGCCGGCCTCATCAGTGGCGGCAGCCATTGCGCCGCCGAGCGCATCGATTTCCTTGACCAGATGTCCCTTGCCGATGCCGCCGATCGAGGGGTTACAGGACATCGCGCCCAGCGTCTCGATGTTGTGCGTCAGCAGCAGTGTCCGTGCCCCGGAGCGCGCCGCGGCCAGCGCGGCTTCGGTGCCGGCGTGGCCGCCACCGATCACGATCACATCAAAGGGGGTTGGGAACAACATGGAGGCGTCGTCTCGGCAGCTGACGAAAAAGAGGCGCAATGATACGCCGGTCACCGGCGATTTTGAGTTTCACGTGAAACGTCGCGAAGCGAAGTTCAGCGAAGTTTCACGTGAAACCGAGTCTCAGTGCTTGCCGCCGAAGCCGAGATAACTCTCGACGACGCGAGGGTTGTCGCGCAACTCCGCACTTGAACCGGCAAGGGCGATTTCGCCCGTCTCCAGCACATACCCGTAGTCCGCAACCTGAAGGGCGGCCCGAGCGTTCTGCTCGACCAGCAGGATCGCCACCCCGGTCTTCCGGAGCCTGCCCAATACATGGAATATCTCCCGCACGATCAACGGCGCCAGACCGAGGCTCGGCTCGTCGAGCATCAGCAACTTCGGCTTTGCCATCAGCGCCCGTCCAACGGCGAGCATCTGCCGCTCTCCGCCGGACAGCGTTCCCGCCAGCTGCTCTCTTCGCTCCTTGAGTCGCGGGAATATCCCGTAGACCTCGGCCATCGTCGCCGCATCATCACGGTGCCCAAGCCGCCGCCGCATGAACGCTCCGAGCAGAAGATTGTCCTCGACGCTCATCTCGCCGAACAGTTCCCGCTTCTCGGGCACCAGCGTCATGCCCATCGCGACCATGCGCTCGACCTCGATTTCGCCAGGCGCCGAACCCAGGAAAGTGACACTCCCCGAGCGGCGGGGCAGCAAGCCCATGATCGCCGACAGCAAGGTCGTCTTGCCGGCCCCGTTCGGTCCGATCACCGTGACGATCTCGCCCGCCCGTACTTTCAGCGACACATGGTGCAGCGCTTCGACCTTGCCGTAGCCGACACGGAGATCTGCGACTTCGAGAATCATCGGCTGTTCCATCAATCGACTCCGCCGAGGTAGGCCTCGATCACGTCCGGGTTGCCCTGCACTTCCTCGGGCAGACCCTCGGCGATCTTTTCGCCGAACTCCATCACCACCACGTGGTCGGCCAAGCCCATCACGAAATCCATGTCGTGCTCGACCAGCAGGATGCCCATGCCCTCGTCACGCAAACGGCGCAGCAGATCGGCCAGCGCCTGCTTTTCGAGATAGCGAAGGCCGGCTGCCGGTTCGTCGAGCAAGAGCAGGGCCGGATCGGCCGCCAGCGCGCGGGCGATCTCGACCGTACGTTGCTGCCCCAAGGCAAGACTGCCGGCCGGCTCGAACTTCTGTTCAGCCAAGCCGACCCGCTCAATCTGACGCGCCGACTCGGCGAGCAGGCGCCGCTCCTCCGCCCGTTCAAGATGCAGGGCCGCGGCACCGACCCCGCGCCGGCCGCGCAGGTGGGCGCCGATCGCCACGTTCTCCAGCACCGACATCGCCGACAGCAATCGAACGTGCTGGAACGTCCGGCTCATGCCCAGGCGCGCGATGTCGCGGGCAGCCATGCCGTCGATGCGTCCGCCGAGAAAGCTCACCTCGCCGGAAGTCGGTGGATCGACGCCCGTAATCAAATTGAACAAGGTGCTCTTGCCAGCCCCGTTCGGACCGATCAGCGCCAGAATTTCGCCTGCCTTCACCGAGAGGCTCATGCGGTTGTTGGCAGTCAGGCCGCCGAACGTCTTGACCGCATCCTTCACGTCGAGCAACAACGTTCCAGGCGCGGGCTTCGTCCGCAACGGCAGCGGATCCGT
This sequence comes from Rhodocyclaceae bacterium, assembly GCA_016880655.1. Taxonomy (GTDB): domain Bacteria; phylum Pseudomonadota; class Gammaproteobacteria; order Burkholderiales; family Rhodocyclaceae; genus Fen-999. Next base: position 16,433 of record JAEHDA010000212.1, on the reverse strand, counting down.
AGCACCGACTTCCCTTCGCACCGTCCTGGCAGGAAGCAGCTTGACGATCACCGGCCACAAGCCGTCACGCGCCCGATGCAGGACGAAAATCATCAGCAGGCCGAAAACGATGATCTCGAAATTTCCCGATGCGCCGAAAACGCCCGGCAGCGTGTCCTGTAGCCATTGCTTCAGGATCGTGATCAGGCCCGCCCCCACCAGCGCTCCCCAGACTTGCCCGGCGCCGCCGATTACTGCCATGAACAGATACTCGATACCGATATGCAAGCCGAAAGGCGTCGGATTGACGAAACGTTGCATGTGCGCGTACAGCCAGCCGGACACCGCAGCGAAGGCTGCGGCGATCAGGAAGATCACCAGCTTCGACCGCGCGGTATCCACGCCCATGGCTTCGGCCATCACCGCGCCGCCCTTGAGTGCCCGGATCGCCCGGCCTTCACGCGAATCGAGCAGGTTCTGCGTCGCCCACAATGCCGCCAGCACCACGGCCCAGATCAGGTAATAGAAATTGCGCCCGCTCTTGAAATCGACGCCCAACAGGCTCAGCGCCGGAATCCCGGAGACACCAGTGTGACCGCCCAGGAACGACACGTTCCCGAACAGGTAATAGAGGGAGATCCCCCAAGCGATGGTGCCGAGCGGCAGGTAGTGTCCGGACAAGCGCAAAGTCAGCAAGCCGAGCAAGGCCGCGACCGCCATGGTCATGAGCACGCTGGCCGGCAAAGTCAGCCATGGCGACACGCCGAGCCAGGCAACCATGTCCGGCAAACCGTCGGTCGTTGTCAGGTAGGCAGTCGTATAGGCTCCAATGCCAACGAACGCAGCCTGGCCGAACGAAGTGAGTCCTCCCACGCCGGTCAGCAGAACCAGCCCCAGTGCGACCAGCGCGTAGAGCCCGATGTAATTGAGCAGAGTGATGTGGAATTCCGGCAACAGGACCGGCCCGAGCGCCAGCAGGATGACAAACCCCGCAATCCAGCTGCGAGCGCTCACTCCTCCTCCTCCACATGCCGAGTGGTGAGTGAGCGCCAGATCAATACCGGAATGATCAGCGTGAACACGATCACTTCCTTAAACGCCGACGCCCAGAACGAGGAGAAGGATTCGAGCAGGCCAACCAGGATCGCGCCCGCCGCCGCGATCGGATAGCTCGCCATGCCGCCGACTATGGCACCGACAAAACCCTTGAGACCGATGATGAAGCCGGTGTCGTAATACACCGTGGTGATCGGCGCGATCAGGATGCCGGACAAGGCTCCGATCGCCGCCGCCAGCACGAACGACAGCTTGCCGGCTTGCGTGGTTGAGATGCCCATCAGCCGCGCGCCGGTACGGTTGATCGCTGTTGCACGCAGCGCCTTACCCCATAGACTGCGTTCAAAGAACAGATAGAGCACGACAATCAACGCCGCGCTGGCGCCGACCACCCAGAGCGTCTGCCCGGTGACCATCACGCCGCCCCAATCGAAGCTGGCGTCGGAGAACGCCGGGGTGCGCGACCCTTCGGCACCGAAAAAGAGCAGGCCCAGCCCAACCAGCGTCAAATGCACCGCCACCGAAACAATCAGCAGCACCAGCACTGACGCCGACTGCAGCGGCTGATAAGCCAGACGATAGACCATCGGCCCGAGCGGCACCACCAGCGCAAGCGCCAATACCACCTGCAAGGCGAGCGACCAGCTACCCGGCTGGCCGAGGAGGACGACGGCAGCCGCAACCGCCGGATAGGCAAGGTTCCACCCCAGCGCGGACGTGAGGCGTCGCAGCGTGCCGTTGCGAAGCGCAATGCCGATTTCAATCGCTGCAATCGCCACGCCCATCCCCACCAGCAGCCAGAGAGTGCCAGGCACCTTGCCGGCCTGAAAGCTCGCCAGCGTCAGCGCACCAAAGGCAACGAACTCACCCTGGGGAATGAAGATGACGCGGGTAACGGCAAACACCAGTACGAGTGCCAGCGCCAGCAGCGCGTAAATGGCGCCATTGACGATGCCGTCCTGGCCGAGCAACAGGGCGATCTGAAGGTCCATATGGGTCCGGAAACGACCGGGGCGCCCTTGCTTACACGAGGGCGCCCCGGTGAACAGCCTCGCAGTATATCGCCTACTGCTGGAGCTTCCAGGCGCCGTTCTCGATCTTGACCATCACGCGGGCACGCTGGTCGAAACCGAGGTGATCCTGGGGCGACATGTTCACGATGCCATGCGACACAGTGACATTCTTCAGACCCTCGAGCGCATCACGCAGGGCCGCACGGAACTCCTTGCTGCCCGGTTGCGCCTTCTTCAACGCGGCAGGCACGGCATTCTGCAACAGGATGCCGGCGTCCCATGCATGGGCGCCGAAGGTCGAGGTGCTGCCCTTGCCGTGGGCCGCCTCGTATTTCGTCGTGTAATCCATCGCCACCTTCTTGATCGGGTTGCTGTCCGGCAACTGGCCGGCCACCAGCACCGGGCCGGCCGGCAAGAGGGTGCCCTCGCAGTCCTTGCCGCAGACGCGCATGAAGTCCATGTTGGCGACACCGTGGGTCTGGTAGTAGGCGCCCTTGTAGCCCTTCTCGTTAAGCGCCTTCTGCGGCAACGCCGCCGGAGTGCCCGCCCCGGCCACCAGCACGGCGTCCGGCTTGGCGGCAAGAACCTTGAGCACTTGGCCGGTGACCGAGGTATCGGTGCGGTTGTAGCGCTCGTTGGCGACGACTTTCAGCTTGCGCAGTTCGGCGATCTTGCTGAATTCCTGATACCAGCCCTCACCGTATGCGTCGGCAAAACCAATGAAGGCCACCGTCTGCACCTTGTTGTTCAACATGCTCTCGGCGATGGCGGTCGACATCTGGATATCGTTCTGCGGGGTCTTGAATACCCACTTGACCTTCGGGTTGGCCGGATCGACGATGCGCGCCGACGCCGCCATCGAAATCATCGGCGTCTCGGCTTCCGCCACCACATCGATCATTGCCAGCGAATTCGGCGTAATCGTCGAGCCGACGATGACGTCCACCTTGTCCTCGGTGATCAGCTTGCGGACGTTCTTCACCGCCGTCGTCGTGTCCGACGCGTCATCGAGGATGATGTAGTTCACCTTCTGGCCGGCGATCGTCGTCGGCATCAGCGCAAAGGTGTTCTTTTCCGGAATGCCCAGCGAAGCGGCCGGTCCGGTGGCCGAAACGGTGACGCCGACATTGATGTCAGCCTGGGCGAGGCTCGCGGCAAACGCGGCGACCAGGCCGGCTGCGAGTGGCTTCAGTTTCATGGTGGGTCTCCTCCCGTTATTGAATCAGTGCAAACACCGTATCGTAGCCGAATTTGCCGACCAGAATAGTACTTGCGCCCAGGAACACCCAGCGCACAAAGCCGCTGCCGTGGCGCAGCGCCAGCCGCGTGCCGACGAAGGCGCCGGCGATGTTGAAGACCGCCATGGTCAGGGCCATCACCCACAGCATGTGGCCGGCCGGAACAAAGAAGCTCAGCGCCGCCGCGTTGGTCGACAAATTGACGATCTTGGCCGCGCTGGAGGCCCGCAGGAAATCCAGGCCGAACAGGCCGACGAAGGCGAAAATCATGAAACTGCCTGCACCGGGACCGAAGAAACCGTCATAGAAACCCAACCCCGCGCCGGCCGCGAGCGCCCAGGGCCGAACCTTGTCGGCCGGCGGCACCTGCCCCTGTAGTTGGCCGAAGTCCGGCCTGACCAGCGTGTAGAGCACAACCAGAATCATCAGCGCCAGCACCAGCGGCCGCACCACGTCCTTGGGCAACCAGGCGACGGTGGCAGCGCCGACGAACGAGAAGACGAAGGCCGAAATCGCCGCCGGCAGCGCGACCTCCCAGGGAATCGCGATCCGTCGAGCGTAGCGCCACGCCGCATTGGCCGTGCCGAAGATGCTCGACCCCTTGTTGGTGCCGAAGATCGTCGCCGGCGATTCGGCCGGCAATGCGTTGAACAGGGCCGGCACCTGAACCAGGCCGCCGCCGCCCGCCACCGAGTCGATGAAGCCGGCCAACAGCGCCGCCAGCGCCAGGAGCGGCAGCTCGGTCACTTGCCGATGCAGAAGCGACTGAAGATCACGCCGAGCAGGTCGTCCGCGCTGAACTCACCGGTGATCGTCGACAAGGCTTCCTGGGCGAGGCGCAGTTCCTCGGCGGCTAGCTCGAGTTGCTGCATGTTGCCGGCGGCGAGATCCAGCCGCAGCGCGGATTCGGCCAGCGCAACAAGATGCCGCTCGCGGGCAAGGATCACGTCCTCGCCGTGGCCGATCCAGCCGGCGACGCGCAGCAGTTCGTCGTGCAGCAGTTCGATACCCGCGCCGCTCTTGGCCGAAAGGCGCAGATGAACCTGGCCTTGCGCCTCGAACCGGCGCGCTTCCACGCGCGCCAGATCGCATTTGTTTTCGACCACGATGCGCTCGATACCCCCGGGCAGCCGGGTGGCGACGCCCTGGTCGGCCGGGGTCACGCCGGCACGGGCATCGACGATCTGCAACACCACATCGGCTCGGGCGATTTCCCGCCAACTGCGCTCGATGCCCAGCCGCTCGACCTGGTCCTCGGTTTCGCGAAGTCCCGCCGTATCGATGATATGGAGCGGAATTCCGTCGATCTGGATCGTCTCGCGCAGCGCGTCGCGCGTGGTGCCGGCGACGTCCGTGACGATGGCGCGTTCCTCGCCGGCCAGCCGGTTGAGCAGCGACGACTTGCCGACGTTGGGCAAGCCGGCCAACACCACCGTCAGCCCGGTGCGCAGCAGGCTGCCCTGCCGCGCCCGCCCCCGCAGCTCGCCGAGACCGGCACGCAGCCGGTCCAGTCGCGGTAGCACGTCGGTGTCGTGCAGCGGGTCGACCTCCTCTTCCGGAAAATCGAGCGTCGCCTCGACCAGCATGCGCAACTCGACCAGCTGGTCGACCAGATCATGCACCTGTCGGGAAAACTCGCCGGATAGCGAACGCAATGCCGAACGGGCGGCCTGCGTCGTGCTCGCGTCGATCAAGTCGGCAACGGCCTCGGCTTGCGCCAGGTCCAGCTTGTCGTTAAGAAAGGCGCGCTGCGTGAACTCGCCCGGTTCAGCCACCCGCGCGCCAAGTGCCAGGCAACGGCCGAGCAGTTCCTGCATCACCACCGGGCCGCCATGGCCTTGAAGTTCCAGCACGTCCTCGCCGGTGAAGGAATGCGGCGCGGGAAAGTAGAGCAGGATGCCCTGGTCGATCGCCACCCCGTCGGCCGCGCAAAAGTCAGCCATGGTGGCACGCCGAGCCTGCGGACGCTTGCCGGTCAGGCGCTCCGCAAGATCCAGGAGACCGGCGCCGGATACCCGCACGACGCCAATGCCGCCACGGCCGGGCGCCGTGGCGATGGCGGCGATGGTATCAGTGGGCCTTGAGGCCACTGGCCTCGATCATCCGGTTGACCTGCCACTGCTGGGCGATCGACAACAGGTTATTGACCGTCCAGTAGAGCACCAGGCCTGCCGGGAAGAACAGGAACATGCCGGTAAAGACGATGGGCATGATCATCATGATCTTTGCCTGCATGGGATCCGGCGGCGTCGGGTTCAGCTTGGTCTGGATCAACATGGTCACGCCCATGATCAGAGGCATGATGAAGTAGGGATCCTTGGTCGAAAGGTCGGTAATCCAGCCCACCCACGGCGCGCCGCGCATTTCGACCGTGCCCATCAGCACCCAGTAGAGCGCGATGAACACGGGAATCTGAACCAGAATGGGCAGGCAGCCGCCGAGCGGATTCACCTTCTCCTTCTTGTACATCTCCATCATTTCCTGATTCAGGCGCTGCTTGTCGTCGCCGTAGGTTTCCTTCAGCTTCGTCAGCTTGGGCGTCAACACGCGCATCTTGGCCATCGACTTGTAAGACGCCGCCGACAGAGGGAAGAACACGGCCTTGATCAACACCGTGAGCAGAATGATGGCCCAGCCCCAGTTGCCGATGAACGAGTACAACCACTGCAGCACCCAGAACAGCGGCGCGGCAATTACCGTCAGCCAGCCATAGTCGACCACCAGATCGAACCCGGGCGCAATCTTGGCGAGTTTGTCCTGTTCCTGCGGGCCGGCATAGAGCGGCACGCTCACTTTGCCCGAAGCGCCCGGCGCAACAGCCGCCACCGGCACGATCAGGCCGGCGGCGAACAAATCCTTGCCGATCTCGCGCAGGAAGAACTCGCGCTCACCCTGTCCCGGCAGCCAGGCCGAAACGAAGTAATGCTGGACCAGGGCCACCCATCCGTTGTCCGTCTTGCCCGGCACCTTCGCCTTGTTCTTCGTCACATCGGCGAAGTCGACCTTCTGGAACTTGTCGGCATCCGTGTAGAAAGCCGGCCCGGTGAAGGTGGACATCATGGCGTTGGCGCCTTCGGGCGCCTGACCGTCGCGGGTCAACTGGAAATAGGCGTGCGGCGTAACTGCCGTTGCGCCGCCGTTGGCGATCTCGTATTCGACGTCGATAAGGTAGCTGCCGCGCTTGAACAAGTAGGTCTTAGCCGCCTGCACGCCATCTGCCGGCGGCGCGGTCAGCCGCACCCGCAGTTCCTGCTCGCCATCCTTCATTTCCAGGCCGCTGGCCGGCAGCTGCCAGATCGTCTTGTGCGTCGGCAGCCCTGAGCCGATCAGTCCGCTTTGCGCCGCATACGAGTGCTTGGCTTCAAACAGCACGAAATTACGGTTCTGGTCCCCGGTCGCCTTGTGTGCCCGGAACTCCAGCCGGGTCAGGTCACCACCCTGGGCGGAAATTTCGGCTATGTAGAGATCGGTCGTCACCGCCAGTTTGGCGGCGGTATCGGTCGTCGCCACCGGGCTGACGGCGGCCGGAATCGTGTCGGCCGTCGGCACCGGAACAGGCGCCGAAACACCATTGGCGGCAGGTGCCCCGGGGACCGCGGCAGTAACCGCAGGCGGGATGGCCACTTGGGCTGGCGTGCCCTGCTTCTGCCAGGCCTCCCACAGCATGATCAACGAAAAGGAGAAAACCAGAAACAGGATGAGGCGTTGGTTATCCATGATGGAGGAGGAAGTTCTCAGGGAACGGGATCATAACCGCCGGGATGCCAGGGATGACAGCGACCCACGCGGCGAACAGCCAGCCAAAGACCACGGACGATCCCGTGTCGCTTCAGCGACTCGACTGCATATTCGGAACAACTGGGATGAAACCGGCAGCTACGGCCCAGAAACGGGCTGACACCATATTGATAGGCCCTGATCAGCCATACGAACGGCCACGCTGCCCAACTGCGATTCATCTGCCCACCCCCGCGAGCAATTCATCCATGCTGCGCCGCCAGGAGCGGCGCAATACCGGATCCACGTTCTGTCCAGCCGGCAGGGGAGGCTTGACCAGTCGCAATACGACATCGACTGCGGGCAGCCCTAGGTTGGCCTTCCGGAATGCTTCCCGCGCCAAGCGCTTGAGCAGGTTGCGCAGAACCGCGCGCTTGGCCAGGCGCTTGGGAATGATCAAGCCCAGGCGGGCTTTGCCGGTCGGGCCAATAGCCCCGGCCTGCTGGCGATTCCGGTAGCGCAGTTCGAAACAGCCGCCGCTGACCCGCAGGCGACTGGCCATGACGACGGCGAATTCATCGGGCCGGTGCAAGCGGTCAAGGGCACCAAAGCCAAGCCCTTGCTCCGATCGCCCGGCCATCGCCGCGCCACTTTCCTCGAATTCCGCTCAAACGCCGAGGCGTTGACGGCCCTTGGCGCGACGGGCACGAATGACGGCACGGCCGCCGCGGGTACGCATGCGTACCAGAAACCCGTGCGTGCGCTTGCGCCGCACCACCGAAGGTTGATAAGTCCGTTTCATGGCATCGCTCTTTCAAGAGAAACGCGCGATTACAGCGTCGCAGCCAGTCTTTGTCAAGGCCAATTTTCCGCCGCCCCTTGTGGATAACTCTTATCGAACCCGATAGAATGCTTTCCCGGACCACTGCTCACGAAGCCGAGTGCCGCGATTTTGCGATGAATAAGTAACTGTTTATCAATAACATATACATATCAGGCGTGGCTTCACCAGGCGACGATACGATGATGAATGACTTCTGGTCGCGCTGCCTGACCAACTTTCAGGACGAGCTGCCGGCCCAGCAGTTCAACTCCTGGATCAAGTCCCTCAGGATCGAAACAGCAGCGCCCGGCCAGCTTCGCTTGCTGGCGCCGAATCGCTTCGTCCTGCAATGGGTCCGGGAGCGCTATCTGCCACGCATCGAGAACCTGCTCAGGGAATTCCATCCGCAAGCCGGCGGCATCGTCCTCTCGCTCGATGAGAGCGTTGACCTTCGTGAAGCCGCGCCCGACAAATCCGACGCAGTCGCCCCGGTATCTGCTGCAACCACCATCGCAATTACCTCAAAGAGCAGCAATCCGGCCTACGAAAAGACCCGCCTAAACGAAGAGTTTACTTTTGAAACCTTGGTTACCGGGCGCTCCAACGATCTCGCCCGGGCAGCCGCCCAGCAGGTCGGCTTGAATCCCGGGATTTCCTACAACCCCCTTTTCGTCTATGGCGGAGTCGGGCTCGGCAAGACACACCTGGTCCATGCCCTCGGCAATGAAGTCTGGCGCCATCATCCTGGCAAGATCATCCGCTATGTCCATGCCCATGATTACATCGCGGACGTGGTGCGCGCCTACCAGCAAAAGGCATTCGAAACCTTCAAGCGTTACTACTGCTCGCTTGACCTGCTGATCATCGACGACATCCAGTTCCTCAACGGCAAGGATCGCACCCAGGAAGAATTCTTCTTTGCTTTCAACTCATTAATTGAGGCAAAGAAGCAAATCGTCATTACCTGCGATACCTATCCGAAGGATATCCAGGGCCTGGAGAACCGGTTGATTTCGCGCTTCGATTGCGGCCTGACGGTGCAAGTCGAACCGCCAGAACTGGAAATGCGCGTCGCGATCCTGAAAAAGAAGGCCGAGGCCATGGAGGTTCCGCTCGGCGACGACGTTGCCTTCCTGATTGCGAAGAACCTGCGTTCCAACGTCCGCGAACTCGAAGGCGCCCTCAACCGGGTAATCGCCTTTGCCCGCTTCCATAACCGCGAACTGAACATCGAAGTCGCGAAGGAAGCACTCAAGGACGTCATCGGCGCGCACAATCGCCAGATCACCCTGGAACTGATCCAGAAGTACGTCTCCGATTACTACAAGATCAAAGTCGCCGACATGTACTCCCAGAAGCGTACGCGGGCAATTGCCAGACCGCGGCAAATTGCCATGTGGCTGGCACGGGAGCTGACTCCCCACAGCCTGCCTGAAATTGGCGACGCTTTCGGCGGCCGCGACCATACGACTGTACTGCATGCCTGCCGTACCGTTGGCGAACTACGCGGCAAGGATGGGCAGTTGAACAACGATCTGCATGTGCTCCTGCAATCGATCAAGGGATAAGTACTGAAAACTCATGGTATCAATTGTGGATAAGTTGCCGTCAAGGAGAAATCCGCCAATTCATCCACATTCATCCACACCTCCCCAACAGGGTTCGCGGCTAGATTATAGAATTCGCATCTGTATGAGTAATAAGAAAAAAACATCCTTATCCACATCCACCATCATTCATCATCATCATCAATCAAGGGAGATATAGAGAATGCTCCTGTACAAAGGCCCACGCGATCAGATTCTGGTTCCCCTGCAATCGGTCTGCGGAATCGTCGAGAAACGTCATACCCTGCCCATTCTCTCCAACGTGCTTGTAGAGAAAAACGCAGACCGCCTGACGCTGCTCGCCACCGACATCGAAATCCAGATTACGACCAGTGCCGAAGCCGTGGGGTCGGAGAAAGCCGCCGTGACGGTTGCGGCAAGAAAGCTTCAGGACATTCTTCGGTCGTTGCCGGAATCATCGGAAGTCAGTCTGAATCTTGACGACAAGCGGCTACAGGTCAAGGCTGGCAAGAGTCGCTTCAACTTGCAGACTTTGCCCGCGGAGGATTTTCCGCGCATGTCGACCGCCGATGGACAAACGACCAGGATCGTGATGACGCAGAAGCAGTTCAAGCATCTGCTGGCGCTGGTCCAGTATTCGATGGCGCAGCAGGACATCCGCTACTACCTCAACGGCCTGCTGCTGGTCGTGAATGGCGCTGAAATGCGGGTGGTGGCCACCGACGGCCATCGGCTGGCGTTTGCCAGTGAAGCGTTGTCCGAAAACCTGCCGCGCAGCGAAGTCATCGTGCCGCGCAAGACCGTGCTGGAACTCTCGCGGCAACTCGCCGATAATGACGAACCCTTGGAAATCATCCTGACGCCGACCCAAGCCCAGTTCCGCTTCGGCAACATCGAGCTGGTGTCCAAGCTCATCGATGGAAAATTCCCTGACTACGAGCGTGTCATTCCACAGCAGCACACCAAGCTGTTGCTGTTGCGGCGCGACCAGCTGCTGCAATCACTGCTGCGAGCGGCCATCCTGACCAACGAGAAGTTCCGTGGTGTCCGGTTGGTGCTGGATAATGGCAGCCTGAAGATCATTTCCACCAACGCGGAGCAGGAAGAAGCGCAGGAAGAAATCGAAGTCGACTATCAAGGTGAAAGCCTCGACGTCGGTTTCAATGTCACTTATCTGCTGGATGTCCTAAACAACATCTCGTCGGAAACCATTCAGTGCCGCCTTGCCGATGCCAACTCCAGTGCCTTGTTCATGTTGCCCGACAATGACCGGTTCAAGTATGTCGTCATGCCGATGCGCATTTAATCAGGAAGCTCAATGACGCAGGACAACAAGCCGACCGTCGAGAACGGCGGGTACGACGAAGATTCGATTCAGCAACTCGAAGGGCTGGAGGCGGTCCGCAAGCGGCCGGGCATGTACATCGGCGATACTTCCGACGGTACCGGCCTGCATCACATGGTTTTCGAGGTGGTGGATAACGCCATCGACGAAGCCCTGGCCGGCTATTGCGACGACATCGTCATCACCATCCATCCGGACAACTCGATTTCCGTCACCGACAACGGCCGGGGCATCCCGACCGGCGTCAAGTTCGACGACAAGCATGAACCGAAGCGCTCGGCAGCCGAGATCGTCATGTGCGTGCTGCATGCGGGCGGCAAGTTCAACCAGAATTCCTACAAGGTCTCGGGCGGCCTCCACGGCGTCGGCGTCTCCTGCGTCAATGCGCTGTCGAAATGGTTGCGCCTGACGGTCCGCCGGGACGGCAAGAAGTACGGCATGGAATTCCACCGCGGCCATGCCGTCGACCGGCTGATCGAAGTCCAGAACGGTGTCGAAGTCAGCCCGTTGAAAATCATCGGTGACACGCAGAGCACCGGCACCGAGGTTCACTTCCTCGCCGACGAGGAAATCTTCGGCACCATCGAGTTCCACTACGACATCCTCGCCAAGCGGCTGCGCGAACTGTCCTTCCTCAACAACGGCGTCAAGATCAAGCTGGTCGACCAGCGCAACGGCAAGGAGGAGGATTTCGCCTTTTCGGGCGGCGTGAAGGGGTTTGTCGACTACATCAACCGCAGCAAGACCGTCTTGCACCCGAACGTCTTCTATTCCACGGGCGAATCGAAGGTCGGCGACAGCGGCGTGAGCATTTCCGTCGAAGTGGCGATGCAGTGGAACGATTCCTACGCCGAGCAAGTGCTCTGCTTCACCAACAACATTCCGCAAAGCGACGGCGGCACGCACCTGACCGGTTTGCGCGCCGCGATGACCCGCATCATCAACAAGCACATCGAGGAACACGAGATCGCCAAGAAGGCGAAGGTCGACATCTCGGGCGACGACATGCGCGAGGGTCTGGCCTGCGTGCTGTCGGTGAAGATGCCGGATCCGAAGTTTGCCTCGCAGACCAAGATGAAGCTGGTATCAAGCGAGGCACGGCCGGCCGTCGAAGAAGTGGTCGCCGCCAAGCTCGCCGAGTTCCTGCTCGAAAAGCCCGCCGACGCCAAGATCATCACCGGCAAGATCGTCGAAGCGGCCAGGGCGCGCGAAGCGGCCCGCAAGGCCCGCGAGATGACCCGCCGCAAGGGGGTGCTGGACAACATCGGCCTGCCCGGCAAGCTGGCCGACTGCCAGGAGAAGGACCCGGCGCTGTGCGAGTTGTACATCGTCGAGGGCGATTCGGCCGGCGGTTCTGCCAAGCAAGGTCGCGACCGCAAGTTCCAGGCAATCCTGCCGCTGCGCGGCAAGGTACTCAATGTCGAGAAGGCTCGCCTGGACAAGGTCATCTCCTCCGAGCAGATCGTTACCCTACTGACCGCGCTCGGTTGCGGCATCGGTGACGACTACAAACAGGAGAAGCTGCGTTATCACCGCATCATCATCATGACCGACGCGGACGTGGATGGCGCGCACATCCGCACGCTGCTGCTGACCTTCTTCTACCGGCAGATGCACCAGCTGGTCGAAGGCGGCCACGTCTACATCGCCCAGCCGCCGCTCTACAAGATCAAGCATGGTCGCTCCGAGCTTTACATCAAGGACGACCACGCGTTGAACCAGCACCTGCTGTCGCTGGCCCTGGCCGATGCTTCCCTGATACCCGCACCCAACGTTGCGCCCATCGAAGGCGAAGCCTTGGGCGAACTGGCGCGCGCCTATCTTCTCTCCGAGGCGGTCATCAAGCGTCTGGCCGATTTCATCGAGTCCGGCGTGCTGCATGCGATGCTGGCGCAGAACATCGCGATCGACCTGTCGGACGAGGCAGCCGCCCGGGCAAGCACCGCGGTACTGGCGGCCCATGCTCCCAATGGGGTGCGCATCGCCGCCGAGTATCACGACAAGTCCGAATCCTGGCGCCTGCGCGTCGAGCGCGTGCGTCACGGCAATCTGCGCGTTGGCCATATCGATGCCGAGTTCCTGCATTCCGGCGACTACGCCCAGATCCGCAGCACCGCACAGATGATCATCGGTCTGACCGATGGCGTCGGCACCATCCGCCGCGGCGAGAAATCCCAGTCGGTGCGGAGTTTTGCCGAAGCGATGGACTGGCTGCTCGGCGAAGTCGAGCGCGGCCTGTCGAAGCAGCGCTACAAGGGTCTCGGTGAAATGAACCCCGAACAGCTCTGGGAAACCACCATGGACCCGGCGGTGCGGCGCCTGCTCAAGGTGCAGATCGAGGATGCCATCGCCGCCGACGAAATTTTCACCACCCTGATGGGCGACGATGTCGAGCCGCGGCGGGCGTTCATCGAGTCGAACGCCCTGTACGCCCGCAATATCGATGTCTAGCCTGGTGTTCGATGAGCACGGCCATGAACGATGAGCTGGAAATTGTGCGCGGCTTCCTGAGGGAGCGCCTCAATATCGATCCAGCGCGGATCACGGTCGAAGCGACGATGGAAGAACTCGACATCGACTCGCTCATGCTGCTGGAGCTCTTCTTTGAATTCGAGGAACGGCTCGACGTCACTCTTTCCCAGAACCTGCCGACTCCCAAGACCATTGGCCAGCTGATCGACATCGTCAAGGGATTGAGACGGGCGCATACCGGGGGCTGAACGGCAGTGGTGCGACGAGTAGCCATCACCGGACTCGGACTGGTCAGCCCATTCGGCGGCAGTACCGAGGATTTCTTTGCCCGCCTCCTGGCCGGCGAATCCTGCGTTCGCCACTACACGACCGACGACAAGCCGCGTGCGCTCTGCATGCCGGCGGTCCGCTGCGATCGCTTCGAACCGGATGCGGTAATGGGCAAGGCGCTGTCGGGCACGATGGACCGCTACGCCCAGCTCGGCTTCGCCGCTGCCAAGGAAGCCTGGAGCCATGCCGGCTTTGCCGTCGACGACAAGAGCGAGAAGAACGATTGCGGCGTTGCCTGGGGCACTGCGCTGGGCGGTACGCTGGCCTACGAGCGCGGCTACCGCGACCTTTGGCAGAACGGCCGCGAACGGATTTCGCCCCTCTCCGTGGTATTGGGGATGAACAACGCCGCGTCGGCGCACATCGCCATCCAGTTCGGAATGGGCAATTCCTGCCTCAGCTACACGGTTGCCTGCGCATCGGCGGCGGCGGCGATCGGCGAGGCCTACCGTCGCATCCGCACCGGCGAGGCGGCGGTGATGCTGGCGGGCGGTTCCGACGCACCCCTGTGCTATGGCGTTGTCCGTGCCTGGGAAGCCTTGCGCGTCATGGCGCCCGGTGACACCGCCAACTCGTCGCGGGCCTGCCGGCCATTCGGGGCCGATCGCGGCGGCCTGGTCCTCGGCGAAGGAGCCGCCGCCCTGGTGCTGGAAGACTGGCAGCATGCAGTGAACCGCGGGGCGCCGATCCTTGCCGAGCTGGCGGGTTACGGAGCCACCTGCGATCACAGCCACCTGGTCCGGCCGGACGCGCACGGCCAGATTCGCGCCATCGAACTGGCCCTTGCCGATGCCGGCCTTCGGCCCGACGAAATCGATTACATCAACGCCCACGGCACCGCGACCAGGGAAGGCGACCCGACCGAGGTCGAGGCCTTGCGGCACGTCTTCGCCGAACACGCGCCGGAATTGGCCGTAAGCGCCACCAAGTCCATGCACGGGCATATGATGGGTGCGTCCGGAGCGGTCGAGGCCGTCATCACGGTGTTGGCGCTGCGCCAGGATGCCCTGCCGCCAACGGCCCACGTCGACACCCTGGATCCGGCCTGCACCGGCGTTCGCCACCTGCTGGGCGGAGCGCTGCGCGGCTCGGGCGCCCGGGTGGCATTGTCGAATTCCTTCGCCTTTGGTGGCAGCAATGCGGTGCTGGCGATCCGCACCGATCGCAATGAAACCTAACCCGAAGTTCCGATTCCCACTTACCTGCGACGAGCCGACCATGAACCAGACTATCCCCGATGCCGGAGACATGACCGCCCTGATGCGCGAGGTGGCGGCAATGATCGTCACCGCCCTGAACCTGGAAATGAGCCCGGCCGAAATTGCCCCGGACACGCCGCTCTACGGCGATGGTCTCGGCCTCGATTCCATCGACATCCTCGAAGTCGCGCTGGCGGTATCGAAGCATTACGGATACCAGTTGCGCGCCGACGACGAGGAGAACGTCAAGATCTTCACTTCGCTCAGCAGCCTGGCCGGCAACATCGCGGCCAACCGGACCAAGTAGCCGGGCCGGGCGGGGAGTCGATGGGAAACGAACCGGGTACGAAGGACGACGTGTTCACCTGGATAATTGCCGGCGTGCTTGCCATCGCCTATGCGGTGTTCGCCCACTACGCGAGCGCCGCCGCCGAGGTCGGCGCCTGGGCGATCCTGCTCGCTGCCGCCCCGATGATGATCATCGGCTTCGGCTTCGCCAGGGAGAGTCGCTGGGGCATTTTCGCGAGCGTCCTCGCCGTTTCCGCCGTCGGGGGGCTGGCCTGGATGTGGCCGAGCCTGAACAACCCGCTCGGCTGGCTCTACTTCGTTCAGCATTTCACCATCAATGCCGTTCTTGCGCTGGTCTTCGGCCGCACGCTGACCGGCGGCCGTTGCCCACTGGTGACCATGCTCGCCACCCCCGTACACGAGGTGATGACCCCCGAGCTGATCCGCTACACGCGCCAGGTCACCGTTGCATGGACCATGTTCTTCCTTGCCTGCGCCACGGTCTCGGCACTGCTGTTCTTCTTCGCCCCCGTCGAGGCATGGTCGGTGTTCGCCAACATCCTGTCCTTGCCGCTGATCGCCCTGATGTTCCTGGTCGAGAACCTGGTGCGCAAGCGTACTTTGCCCAAGCGCGACCAGCTCGGCATCCGGGCGACCGTGCGCGCCTTCCGCGCCAACTTCCGGCCATGACGCCGAACCGGCTGCCCCTGACGGCGCCCCGCGAGCCGGAGCGCGTCATCGCCTGGCGGCCCGAGGGGCCGGTAACGCAGGCGCGCTTCCTTGCCGACGTCGCTCGACTAGCGGATTGCCTGCCGGCCGGGAGCAGCGTCCTGAATGTCTGTCAGGATCGCTATCGATTCATGGTCGGCTTCGCCGCCAGCCTCGTCGCCGGCAAGGTCAGCCTGCTGCCGCCGTCGCAGACGCCGGAGGCCGTGTCGCGACTCAGGGAGTTTGCGACCGACGTGTTCTGCCTGCACGACGGTGCCGGCGACGCCATCGACCTGCCGAAACTGGCGTTTCCCGACCTCGGCGTCGGTGTCGTCCATGACGTTCCCCAAATCGACGCGGACCGGGTCGCGGCCGTCTTGTTTACCTCCGGCTCGACCGGGTCGCCGACGGCGCACGTCAAGAAATGGGGCGCACTGGCCATCAGCAGCCAGGGCGAAGCCGAGCGGCTCGGCGCCGGGCAACCCGGATATTCGCTGGTCGCGACCGTGCCCGTGCAACACAGCTACGGCTTCGAGTCGGGCATCATGCTGACATTGCAGAGCTACAGCGCCATCTGGAGCGGCTGGCCCTTCTACGCGGCCGACATCGCGGCTGCGCTGGCGGCGGTACCCCGGCCGCGGCTGCTGGTCACGACGCCGTTTCACCTGCGCACCCTGCTGGATTCCGGCGTGGCCGT
>JAEHDA010000211.1 GCA_016880655.1 Rhodocyclaceae bacterium | reverse complement strand
TGTGGCCCTTCTGCCGGCCGAAGCCCTTGACTTCGGTGACCGTGATGCCCTGCACGCCGACGGCGGCGAGGGCCTCACGCACCTCGTCAAGCTTGAACGGCTTGATGATGGCGGTGACGAGTTTCATGTTGGCTCCCCAGTTCGAAGCGAGTGGTTAGAAAGTCTTGCCGAAGGTGAGGTAGGCGCGGGCCTTGCCTGCTTCATAGCCGCCAAAGCAGTAGTCCTCGCCTGCCGAGCAGCTGTCCTTGGCGTTGGTGGTGGACACGCCGAAGCCGACGACACCGATGCCGACATCCTTGGTCGCGCCGATCTTGACGTCGGAGTAGGAAGCGCTGCTGCGGCCCTTCACGGTCTGGTGGCCGGCATGGCCGGTGAGGCCGAAGCCGTTGCCCAGATCAAAGGCGGCATTGACTTCCAGATAGCCGGAGCCCTTGGTCTTCGAGCCGTCGCCGGACTGGGTCCAGCCAAACAGGCTACCCAGCGAGTGCGAGTACTTGACGGTCAGGAACTGCCAGGTGACGGCACCATAGAGCTCCTGCGTATCCTGCTTGGCAGCGCCACTCGGCTTGCCGGAACCTGGGTAGTTATAGGTCAGGATGCCGACGTCGTAGCCGATCGGGCCGGCCGTGCCCTTGTAGCCGCCATAGACGTCCCACTCCAGGCTGGCGCTGCCCGTACCGGTGTCGCCGATCCAGCTGATGTTCGAGGCCCAGGTGCCGATGTAGGCGCCGCTCGAATGCGCGTAGTCGAAGCCGCCTTGCAGGGCCGGCTTGCCGCGCGTCTGGGCGATGCCGCGATACAGGTACTCGGAAGCGAAGTTCATGTTGCCGGTGAACGGCGAAGCGGCGGGGGCGGCCTCTTCGGCGACGGCGATGGCGGGAACGGACAGGATGCCGATGACGGCGGAGGCGATGATGGTCTTGCGCATTTGAAAGCTCCTTTAGGAAAGATTGCCCAAGCCATAATGCAGGGAGCGTGCCAGTCGAAAATTCACCGATAAAACATTGCATTGCGAAAATATTGCAAAGCTCGTGCAGCATGCATGCACTATCCGGCACCGCCATGCAGCATTGAGGCACTATTTCGGTGCAGACGTGCAACGACGGCGTCGTGATGGCCGGTTATGCGGGTATCATGATGTCTTCAAAAGGAATTCCGCCATGCTCGAACCCGGTTTTTTCGATGAACTAGCCCGCCGGCTTTCAGCGCTGGTCGCTGCCACGCCGGCAAAAGACGTGGAGAAGAACCTGCGCGCGCTGCTCACTTCAGCTTTGGGGCGACTCGATCTGGTCACGCGCGAGGAGTTCGACCTGCAACGGGAAGTTCTGAACCGTGCCCGCAACCGGCTTGCCGAACTGGAAGCCAAGCTCGCCGAGCTCGAGAAGGGCCGGAAGTAAATGGCGCTTGCGGTCCTGCGGAGCCGCGCGCTGGCCGGCATGTCGGCCCCCGAAGTCACCGTCGAAGTCCACCTCGCCGCCGGCTTGCCCTCGTTTACTCTGGTCGGCCTGCCCGAGACCGAAGTGAAGGAAGCGCGCGACCGCGTCCGCGCCGCCATCCAGAACTCGAAGTTCGAATTCCCGGCCCGCCGCATCACGGTCAACCTCGCGCCCGCCGACCTGCCCAAAGAATCCGGCCGCTTCGACCTTGCCATCGCGCTCGGCATCCTCGCCGCCTCCGGGCAGGTGAAGGGTGAGCGACTCGGCGACTACGAATTCGCGGCCGAGCTTTCGCTCTCGGGCGAGTTGCGGCCGATCCGCGGCGCGCTGGCCATGTGCGCCTCGGCTGCCGGCACCGGGCGCGGCTTCTTCCTGCCGGCTGCCAATGCCGCCGAAGCTTCATTGATCCGCTCGACCACCATCCTGCCCGCGAAGTCGCTGCTCGAGGTCTGCGCGCATCTGGCCGGTACTGCGCCGATCGCCCCGTACGACACAGGTGGCGTGTCGCCACGGCTGACTTTCGACAACATTCCCGACCTGGCTGAAGTGAAGGGCCAGGCACCGGCCAAGCGCGCGCTGGAACTCGCCGCCGCGGGCGGCCACAGCCTCTTGATGTCCGGGCCGCCCGGCACCGGCAAGTCGATGCTGGCGCAGCGCCTGCCGGGCATCCTGCCGCCGATGACCGAAGCCGAAGCGATCGAGAGCGCGGCGGTCCTGTCCGTCGCCGGCCGTTTCGACGCGGAGCGTTTCGGCCAGCGTCCATACGTCGCTCCGCATCACAGCGCATCAGCGCCCGCGCTGGTCGGTGGCGGTGGCGTGCCGCGCCCCGGCGAGATCTCGCTCGCCCACAACGGCGTGTTGTTCATGGATGAGCTGCCCGAGTTTTCGCGCGGCGTGCTCGAATCGCTGCGCGAGCCGCTGGAGACGGGCCACATCCGCGTCGCCCGCGCCGCGCGCCGCGCCGAGTTCCCCGCCCGCTTCCAGTTGGTGGCGGCGATGAATCCCTGCCCCTGCGGCTATCTCGGCGAAACGCGCTGCCGCTGCACGCCGGACCAGATCGCCAAGTACCGCGCGAAACTGTCCGGCCCCTTCCTCGATCGCATCGACCTGATGATCGATGTGCCGACCGTGCCCGAAGCCGACCTCGCCACGCGTGGCACCGGCGAGTCGTCAGCCGTCGTGCGCGAGCGCGTCGTCCGCGCCCGCGAAGCGCAGATCTCCCGCCAGGGCAAATCGAACGCGCTGCTCGGCCCGGACGAAATCGACCAGCACTGCCTGCCCGACTGCGCCGGCGCACAACTCCTCAAACAGGCCATGGCGCGGCTCGACCTTTCCGCCCGCGCCTACCACCGCATTTTGAAAGTGGCCCGCACCGTCGCCGACCTCGCCGGATCACAGCACATCGGCGGCCCGCATGTCGCCGAAGCGATCCACTACCGGCGCGGCTTCGCCTAGCGCTATCGAACTATTTTCACCGGCTGTCCGACCTTCGGCTCGGCGCCGCCGTAGGCGCCGTTCATCAGCCTGAGTTGCTGCTCGGCCATCGTCGTGAGCGGCGACTGCTTCGCCAGTTCGGTGAAACCGCCGGCCGGGAAGGAAACGATGTCCACCTTCCAGGGCCGCGCGGCCTTGTGGTCGGCGGCGCTGAGGGCGCGGAACGAGCCCTCGGCCTCGCCGATCTGGGCGAGGTTGCGCTGTAGCGTCGCGGCATCGCGCGCGGCGTACTGCAACGCGTAGTTCCGGTCGCCCGGACCGGTCACCAGCGTCAGGCGCGCGTTGGACTGCTGGCCCTGCGAATTGCGCAGCACGCCCGTGAAGTGGGTCGCGGCGAGGCCGTTCACGTTGCGTACCTGCGTCTGGCCGCTGACCGGCTTGAGTGCATTCTTGATGATCTCGTCATGCGTCTTGCCGGCCTGCGGCGGCACCAGCTTGACGACCAGCGCCGCGTCGCCGGCGCCATTGACGAGCAGGATGGCGCTCGGCGAGTTGTCGATCTTCCAGCCTTGCGGCGCGGTCAGGGCGATGCCGAGCCCCTCGTGATAGAAGTTGCGGCCGCGCGTCAGGCCCTGGTCGGCGCTCTCGCCGAAGGCCATGCCGTCGATGGCCTGCTGGTAGCGGGTGCGGCCGTCCTCGCCGTAGCTGCCCTTGTACTTGGCGGCGATCTGCCGTATCTCGGCCAGCCGCTGGTCGTTGCTCGGGTGCGAGGACAGCCAGTTGGCGCCGCTCGGCGCTTCCTTGCCTTCCGCCTTGGCGGCGTCGGCGGCGTAGCGCTCCTGCGCCTTGAGCGCGCCGATCACGTCGACCATGTTCTGCGGGTTGTACTTGTTGCGCGCGAGGTACTCCGCGCCCAGTTGGTCGGCCTGTAGTTCCTGGTCCCGGCTGTAGGAGGCGATGTAGCCGGCGGCCACGCTCTGCGAAATCTGGCTGGCCGCTTGCCCGGCGCCGGAGACGCCCTGCGATTCGAGCACGGCGCCGAGCACGGTCGCGGCCAGCACGCCGATGCCGGCCGTCTGCTGGCGCGTCGCACGCTGCGCGCCATGGCGGGCGGTGACGTGGCCGATCTCGTGGCCGATCACGCCTGCCAGTTCCGCCTCGCTGTCGAGGTAGGCCATGATGCCGCGCGTGACATAGACATAGCCGCCCGGCAGTGCGAAGGCATTGACGTCTGGCGTGTCGAGCACGGTGAAGGTCCACTTGAGGTGGGCGCGGTGCGACTGCTTCGCCAGCCGCTGGCCGAGGTCGTTCACATAGGCTTGCAGGCGCGGGTTCTGCACCGCACCGTACTCCTTGAGGATTTCCTCGTGCGCCTTGCGGCCTTCCTCGATCTCGGCCTTCTCGTCCATCACCGTTCTTTCGGTCTTGCCGGTGACGGGGTTGACGACGGCGGTACCGCAGGCGGCGAGCAGGGCGGCGGCGGCAAGAGACAACAACAGGCGTGGTGACATGATGGCGACTCCCTGGCGATAGGCTCGCCAAGCATACCCCCGAGCGGCGGGCCAGTAGAATGGCGGCGAATGAATACACGAATGTTTGCGATTCCGGCCGCGGGCTGCGGCCGATGACCGCCAAGGCTCCACGCGGCACGGCGTTGATGCTGGCCGCCATGACGGCGATCGCGCCGTTCTCCATCGACACCTACCTGCCTGCGTTTCCCGAGATGGGCGCGAGTCTCGGCGCGACGGCGGTCGAAGTGCAGCAGACGCTCGCCATCTATATGGCGGCTTTCGCGTTCATGATGCTCTGGCACGGCGCGCTGGCCGATGCGCTGGGCCGGAGACGCGTGCTGCTGGCGGCATTTGCGGTCTATGTGGCCGCGTCGCTGGTCTGCGTATTCGCCGGCCGCATCGAGATCCTCTGGCTCGGCCGCGCCCTGCAGGGCATGTCGGCCGGCGCCGGCATGGTGGTGTCGCGCGCCATCATTCGCGACCTGCTCGACGGCCCCGCGGCGCAGCGCCTGATCGCCCACACCGGCATGATCTTCGCCATCGCCCCGGCCATCGCCCCGGTGATCGGCGGGTGGATCCACGCCTTCTTCAGCTGGCATGCGATCTTCGTCTTTCTCGCGCTCTACGGTACTGCCTTGTTCGCCGCGGTGTACTTCCTGCTGCCCGAGACCCTGCCTCCGGACCAGCGCCAGAGCCTGCATCCCGCGCCGCTGGCGCGCGCCTATTTCGCGGTGTTCACGCATCCGCCCTTCCTTGCACTGGCCTTTGCCGTCGCGCTATCGTTCAACGGCTTCTTCATCTACGTCGTCTCGGCGCCCAAGTTCCTGCTCGAACACCTCGGCGTCTCGGCGCAGGGCTTCCTGTGGCTGTTCGGTCCGGCCATGCTCGGTTTGATGGGCGGCAACTGGTTGTCGGCCTACCTCGCCGGCCGGGTCAGTTCGCGCCGGACCATCGGCCTCGGCTTCGCGATCATGATCGTTGCCGCAGCCGCCAACCTGCTGTTGAACCTGTGGCTGCCGCCGACGCTGCCCTGGGCCGTGCTGCCGCAGGGCTTCTACCTGTTCGGCGTCGCGGTGGCCATGCCCAACCTTACACTGCGCATCCTCGATCTCTTCCCCGAGCGGCGCGGCCTCGTGTCCAGTTGCCAGGGCGCCACGCAGACCGGCGTCAATGCCGTCACGGCGTCGCTGCTGGCGCCCATGTTCTGGGGCTCGACGCTGGAACTGGCGATAGCGATGACCGGGTTCCTGACGCTGGGGCTCGCCGCCTTCGCGCTCAGGCGGTCTGGCGGCAGAAGCTTTCGCGGGCCGGCTTGAAAGGACCCGGCTTATGAGCTGGATCAATGCCGGCGCAGGCTGATGGCATATCATTTTTCATCTACTCAACCGGAGAATGGGAGGGCGTGTCATGAGCAGACTCTTGAAACTGGTGTCGATTCTGGGCGCCGTCGCGGTGCTGACCAGCGGGTGCGCAGTCAATCGGGCAACGGGCAGTGTCGATCCGTCGGCAAACCTGTCGGGCCTGAAGACGATGTACGTGAAGAAGATTCCCGAGGAGAGCCGAGGCGTCAATGTCCTGATTGCCGACAAGCTCGCCAGCAGGGGCGTCGCGGTGACCACCGGCGAAGGATCGCCGCCGGGCAATGTCGATGCCGTGGTGACCTACATCGACAAATGGATGTGGGACATCACAATGTATCTGCTGGAGCTGACCATCACCATTCGTGATCCGAAGACCGACTTCCCGCTCGCGACCGGCAATTCATTCCACACGTCGCTGACACGTCTCTCGCCGAAGGAAATGGTCAACGAGGTTATCGACAACATCTACAAGGGGGCCGACAAGTGATCAGTTCAATTGTTCGTCGCAGCCTGCCGATTGCCGCCGCCCTTGTACTGGCAGCCTGCGCGTCGCCGGCCAATCGCGAGGCGATGACGCCCGCGGTCAGCGCAGGGAAGCAATATCCGTACAGCCTGCAAGTGAAGACGGGAGGCGGGTCGGACACTGGTGCGATGGACAGTTCCAACATTTCCGACGCAGATCTCAAAGCCGCCATCGAGGCTGCCGTCGTCCAGAGCAAGCTTTTCAAGTCCATCGTCCAGGGAGCAGATGGCGCCGACTATGAACTGAGCGTCAGGGTCACGAGCCTGTCCAAGCCGCTCTTTGGCGGCACCTTCACCGTGGAAATGGAGGCTGCGTGGTCGCTGACCAGGATGTCGGACCGGAATGCCGTGATGCGCAAGGCGATCAAGTCAACCGGCGTCGCCACCATGGGTGAGGCATTTGCGGGCGTTACCCGTTTGCGCATGGCGGTGGAGCGTGCTGCCAGCGACAACATCAGTCAGGGGTTGAAGGCGATCGCCGAACTCAAGCTGTAGTCCGCTCAGGCGGTCTGGCGGCAGAAGCTTTCGCGGGCCGGCTTGAGCAGGAGCAGGCTGGCAGCGACGGTCGCCGCCAGTAGCGCGAAGCCGCTGGTCCAGGCGGCGGCGTCGTACAGGCGCGCGCCGCCGGCCATGGCGCCGGTCCAGTGGCGGTCCAGCATCCAGCCGACCGCGGGTTGCAGGAACATGCCGCCCATCAGCGGTCCCATGTTGGCGACGCCCGAGGCGGTGCCCATCAGGCGCAGCGGCACGGATTCCTTGGCCCAGGCGAAGCCGATGATGATGTTGCCCGAGACGAAACCTGTGATGGCCAGCACGATGACCAGCACCGGCAAGGGCAGCGGCAGCCAGACCACGGCCGCCCAGCCGAGCAGCGCCACGACGCCGGTGCCGAAATAGAGAGGCTTGCGGCGCCCGAGCCGCGTGCTCCAGTTGCCGAGCAGCGGCCCGCCGATGCCCCAGGCGACCAGCATGGTCGAGGTGATCGCGGCCGCGGCTTTCGCGTCCAGTCCGTGCACCTGCCGCAGCCAGGGCACGCCCCAGAGGCCGGCGAAGGTCAGCACCGCGCCCGAGAAGCCGAGCGGCACCAGCATCATCAGCCAGATGTTGCGGTAGGAGAGCACTTCGGCGAGGCTGGCGAGTATCGGCGTGTGGCCGTGGCTGACTTTTTCGCCGACACCATGAAAGTGGCTGGCATAGCCGCGTTCCGACGGATCGTCGCGCAGGAAGACCCAGAGCGCCACGGCGAGCAGGGCGGTGAGCACGGCGAACCCGGCCATGACGCCGCGCCAGCCATAGGCATCCACCGCCAGCCGCAGCGGCACGCCCGCAAACACCGCACCGATCAGGCCCATCATCAGGAGCAGTCCCGAGACCAGCGCGAAGCGATTCGGGGCGATCCAGTGCGACGAGAGCTTGAGCATGGACACGAAGCCGACACCGACCGAGGCGCCGACCAGCAGCCGGCCCGCCGCCGCCAGTTCGAAGCTGGACGCCAGCGCGAACAGCGCCCCGCCGATCGATGCGACCGCCGTACCCAAGGCGAGCAGCCTGCGCGGCCCCCAGCGGTCCGCAAGCAGGCCGGTCGGGATCTGCATCGCCACGTAGGCGTAGAAGTAGAACGCGGAAAGGTTGCCGAGCGCCGCGCCGCCGAGCGCGAATTCGGCCATCAACTGTTCGGTCATCACGGCCGGCGCGACGCGCTGGAAAAAGGCGGCCAGATAGACCAGCGAGCCGAGGCCCCAGATCGTCCAGGCCAGCCGCGCGGGCGGGTGCATCACTGCGGAGATTTCTCCGCCCACCAGAGGCGGGCGCGCAATCCCCAGGTCGTCGCGTAGCCGACTACGCGGAAGCGCACGTTGCCCGCGCCGTCGACGACGAAATGCGCCGGTACGCCGCGCACCCTCCAGGCGGAGGCGAGGGAGCCGTCGGGATCGTCGATAGTGGCGAAGCTCAACCCGCGCTCGGTGAGGTGCTGCGCCAGATTCTCCGACTGCATGGCGACCGTGAGCACGGGATGGTCGGCGGAAATCGATTGAATGTTGCCGTCCTCGGTCTTGCAGACCGCACACCAGGTCGCCCAGAAGACCACCAGCACGGGCTTCCCGCTCGCTGCACGCACGGTCGCGGCAAGGTCATGCGGCTTGCCGTCGATGCCCTTGCCGGCCAAGGCCGGCGCCGGCCCTTCGGGCAGGCCGCGCGATTGCCAGAGCTGGACCGCGACGACGACGGCGATGATCGCGAGTGCTTCGAGCACCCACTTCTTCCAGTGCTTCAGCACTGCTCCCACGGCAGCCCTTCGAAGCGCCAGCCGTTCGTCGAGCCGCGGTGGTGGGTGTCGTCGAGCTCGCCTTCGAAGCCGTGCAGGACGTTGTAGACGCGAGTGAAGCCGGCCGCTTCGAGCGCGTTGCCGGCATCGACCGAGCGGTTGCCCGAGCGGCAGATGATGACCACGGGCCGATCATGCACATGGCCGGCGAGCTTCTTCACCTCGCCGACGAAATGCGGATTCACGTCCCAGTCCGGGCCGTCGTTCCAGGAGACGTGCAGGCAATCCTTGGGATGCCCGACGAACAGGAATTCCATTTCGCTGCGGCAGTCGATGAACAGCGCCTTGGGGTTGTCGTCGAGAAACTGGGCGGACTCTTTCGGGGTCAGGTGTTCCATGGTGTCGCTCCCGTGCTCATGTAGTTGTTGAGTACACAAGTCGATTATAGCCACATGCTAAAATCGGCGCCAATTCAATACCTTCCGGCTTTCCCGATCATGCAACCCGACCGCAGCGACGAACTGCGCCAGATTCTGGCGCAGCGCCTTCTCATTCTCGACGGCGCCATGGGCACCATGGTGCAGCGTCACGGCCTGACCGAGGCCGACTACCGCGGCACGCGCTTCGCGGACCATCCGCACGACCTCAAGGGCAACAACGACCTGCTGGTGCTGACGCGGCCGGACGTGATCGGCGGCATCCATGCCGAGTATCTGGAATCCGGCGCGGACATTCTCGAAACCTGCACCTTCAATTCGACCGCGGTGTCGCAGGCCGATTACCAGCTCGAAGCGCTGGTCTACGAGTTGAACTTCGAAGGCGCGAAGCTGGCGCGCGACCTGTGCGACGCGGCTACCGCCAAGACGCCGGACAAGCCGAGGTTCGTGGCCGGCGTGCTGGGCCCGACCTCGCGCACCTGCTCGATCTCGCCGGACGTGAACGACCCCGGCTACCGCAACGTCAGCTTCGACCAACTGGTCGCCGACTACACCGAGGCGATCCGCGGCCTGGTCGACGGCGGCGCCGACATCCTGCTGGTCGAAACCGTCTTCGACACGCTCAACGCCAAGGCGGCGCTGTTCGCCATCGAGCAATTCTTCGATATTGCGAGTCGGCGCTGGCCGGTGATGATTTCCGGCACCATCACCGATGCTTCCGGCCGCACGCTTTCGGGCCAGACGGCCGAGGCGTTCTGGAATTCGCTGCGCCACATTCGGCCGCTGTCCTTCGGCCTCAACTGCGCGCTCGGCGCCAAGGAACTGCGCCAGTACGTCGAGGAGTTGTCGCGCGTCTGTGACTGCTACGTCTCCGCGCACCCGAACGCCGGCCTGCCCAATGCTTTCGGCGGCTACGACGAAACGCCCGGGATGCTGGCCGACGAAATCGGCGACTGGGCGAAGAGCGGCATCGTGAACATCGTGGGCGGTTGCTGCGGCACCGCGCCCGACCACATCCGCGCGATTGCCGATGCCGTCGATGGCGTTGTGCCGAGGCGTGTCATCACGGCTGACTTTTCGCTGAAGCTGTCCGGTCTTGAACCCTGCAACATCGGCCCCGACTCGCTGTTCGTCAATGTCGGCGAGCGCACCAACGTCACCGGCTCGCGCGCCTTCGCCAGGATGATCATCGAAGGCCGCTACGACGATGCGCTGCGCGTCGCCCGCCAGCAGGTCGAGAACGGCGCCCAGGTCGTCGACGTGAACATGGACGAAGCGATGCTCGATTCGCAAGCGGCCATGGTGCGCTTCCTGAACCTGGTCGGCTCCGAGCCGGACATCTCCAAGGTGCCGCTGATGCTCGACTCCTCGAAGTGGGAGGTGATCGAGGCCGGCCTCAAGTGCATCCAGGGCAAGGGCATCGTCAACTCGATCTCGATGAAGGAAGGCGAGGCCAGGTTCCTCGAACAGGCGCGGCTGGCGCGGCGCTACGGCGCGGCGGTGATCGTCATGGCCTTCGACGAG
>JAEHDA010000028.1 GCA_016880655.1 Rhodocyclaceae bacterium | reverse complement strand
CTACACCGACTACGTCAATCGCGTCGTCTGGCACAAGTACTAAGGTGGCGGTTACGCGGTCATTGGTTACGGGCGCCAGCGGCTTCATCGGCAGCCGCCTGCGCCGGCCGGGCGATCACGCACTGGTACGTGGCGGTGGCGAGGTACCGGACTGTGTGCGCGGCGACCTGCTCGATCCGTCGTCGTTGCGGGCCGCGTGCGAAGGCATCGACCGTGTCTTCCACTGCGCCGGCTATGCGCATGCCTTCAACTCATCCGATCCGGATGTCCATTGGCGCGTCAATTTCGAGGGTACACGCAATCTGGTCAACGCGGCCGGCGAGATGGGCGCGAAGCGATTCGTTTTTCTTTCCAGCGTCAAGGCGATGGCGGAGCCGGGCGATCGCTGCGTCGACGAAGACTGGCCGGGCGAACCCGAGACCGCGTATGGCCGCGCCAAGCGCGCCGCCGAGGGTGCGGTGCTGGAGGCGGGCGCGCGATACGGCATGCATGTAGTGAACCTGCGCCTGGCGATGGTCTATGGCCGCGGCGGCCGCGGCAACCTGGAGCGCATGGCGCGCGGCATCCGGGCCGGCTGGTTTCCGCGCCTGCCCGAGACCGGCAACAAGCGTTCGCTGGTACATGTCGAGGACGTGGTGGCAGCCATTCGCTTCGTCGCCGATGCGCCCGGTGCGAACGGGCGCACCTACATCGTCGCCGATCCGCGTCCCTACTCGGGGCGCGAGATATTCGACGCCATCGCCGGCGTACCACCACGGCTGACTTTTCGTTGGAGCATGCCGGCAGGATTGCTGCGTGCCGGTGCGGTGCTGGGCGACGTTCTCGGGCGCCTTGCCGGACGACCGATGCCCGTGAATTCCGAGGTAGTGGAGCGCCTGCTCGGTTCGGCCTGCTATTCGCCGGCGCGGATCGAGCGGGAGCTGGGCTGGCGGGCCAAGGTGGGACTGGCCGAGGGCGTGCGTGAGATGCTGGGGGCTACAGGGAAATGAAACGCCTGTTCGATCTCACGTTGGCGCTGGCGGCGGCGACGGTCCTCGCGCTGCCGATCCTGCTGCTGGCCGTCCTGGTGCGCCTGACCTCGCCCGGACCGGCGCTTTACTGGTCGGATCGCGTCGGGGCCTGTAACCGCATCTTCCGGATGCCCAAGTTCCGCACCATGCGCATCGGCACGCCGGCCGTGGCGACGCATCTGCTCAGGAACGCCGCTGCCCACCTGACGCCGATCGGCGGTTTCCTCCGCCGCACCAGCCTCGACGAACTGCCGCAGCTCTGGAGCATTCTCGCGGGCGACATGAGCTTCGTCGGTCCGCGGCCGGCTCTCTTCAATCAGGACGACCTGGTGGCCCTGCGCACCGAGCGCGGCGTCGACCGCCTCGTGCCCGGCCTGACCGGCTGGGCGCAGGTCAATGGCCGGGACGATCTGCCGATTCCTGTCAAGGTCGAGTTCGATGCCGAGTACCTGCGCCGCCAGTCCCTCGGTTTCGACCTGAAGATACTCTGGCTGACGGCATTGAAAGTGGTGCGCCGGGAAGGCGTCTCACACTGATTCCGGAGCGGACTGGGTAGAATTGCGGGCATCATGAATCCCCGCGTTCTTGCCGCATTCCTGCATGACCTGCTGGCCACGGGCCTGACCTGGCTCGCCGCGTACTGGATCCGGTTCAACCTCGATGTCCCGACCGAGTTTGCGGTCGCCGCCTGGCGGACGCTGTTCTGGGTGGTGCCGCTCTACGCCTTCATCTATCTCGTGCTCGGCCTGTATCGCGGCATCTGGCGCTACGCCAGCATGGATGACCTGCGCCGGTTGCTGATCGCCGTCGGTATCGGCGCGGTCGTGACGGCGGTTGCAGCATTGACGCTCAACACTGCCGGCGGCATTCCGCGTTCGGTCTTCATCCTCCACCCGGTGTTGCTGCTGTTGGTGATGGGCGGCGACCGCTATCTCTATCGAGCCTGGAAGGACGGCTATCTGTTCGGCGGATCGTCCGGCAAGGGCTTGCCCGTGGTCGTGCTTGGAGCCGGCAATGCGGCGGCGGGCCTGATCGGCGAACTGGCACGCAGCAGCCAGTGGCGCATCGTCGGCCTGTTCGACGACGACGCGGCCAAGCAGGGGCGCAGGATCGGCGACGTGCCCATCCTTGGAACCATCGGCGACGTCGCCAGGCGATTCACGGGCGCCTCGGAAATACGGCATGCCATCATCGCCATGCCGTCGGCAACGGCAGCACAACGCCGGCGCGCTGCCGAGTTGGCGACGCGGGCCGGGCTGACGGTGTTCACCGTGCCGACTTCCGCCGACATCCTGGGCGGCCGGGTTTCGATCTCGCAGGTACGCAAGGTCGAACTCGAGGACCTGCTTGGGCGTGAGCCCGTCCAGCTCGACTCCGAAGGCCTGCATCGCCTGCTGACCGACAAGGTGGTATTGGTGACGGGTGCCGGCGGCTCCATCGGTTCGGAACTGGCGCGCCAGATCGCGCGCTACGAGCCGCGCCTGCTGGTCTTCTACGAGCAGTCGGAATTCGCGCTCTATGCCGTCGAACAGGAATTCGCCGGCAAACCGGTCGCCTGCGTGGTCGGCGACATCAAGGACAAAGCCCAGCTCGATGCCGCGTTCGGGCAGTATCGTCCCGACGTGGTTTTCCACGCCGCCGCGTACAAGCATGTTCCGCTCATGGAAAACGAAAACGCATGGGCCGCGGTGCGCAACAACGTGCTCGGCACCTGCCGCGTGGCGAGGGCAGCAATCGAATACGGCGCACGCGAGTTTGTGCTGATTTCCACCGACAAGGCGGTCAATCCGACCAACGTGATGGGCGCCAGCAAGCGGCTGGCCGAGATGGTTTGTCAAACACTACAGGCTGACGCCGCTGCGACCCGATTCGTCGTGGTTCGCTTCGGCAACGTCCTGGGATCGTCGGGCAGCGTGATTCCGAAATT
>JAEHDA010000210.1 GCA_016880655.1 Rhodocyclaceae bacterium | reverse complement strand
TCGAGCACGACCACGAAGCCATCGAATCCGCCGACTACGTCGTCGACATGGGGCCGGGCGCGGGCGAGCATGGCGGCCAGGTAGTCGCCGAGGGCACACCGAAGCAGGTCGCCGCCAATCCGGAATCACTGACCGGCGCCTATCTTTCCGGACGGCGCAGCATCGCCATGCCAAAGAAGCGCACACCGCCGAACAAGCTCCGGCAACTGAAGATACGCGCCGCCACCGGCAACAACCTCAAGAACGTCGACGCCGAAATTCCCGTCGGTCTGCTGACCTGTGTCACCGGCGTTTCCGGCTCGGGCAAGTCGACGCTGATCAACGACACGCTCTACGCCGCGGCGGCGCGCCATCTCTACGGATCGGCCGTCGAGCCCGCCGCGCACGGCGAGATCGAGGGCCTGGAGTATTTCGACAAGGTCATCAACGTCGACCAGTCGCCGATCGGCCGCACACCGCGTTCCAACCCGGCCACCTACACCGGCCTGCTGACGCCGATCCGCGAACTGTTCGCTGGCGTGCCCGAAGCGCGCGAACGCGGCTATGGCCCCGGCCGCTTCTCGTTCAACGTCAAGGGCGGCCGCTGCGAGGCCTGCCAGGGCGACGGCATGATCAAGGTCGAGATGCATTTCCTGCCGGACATCTACGTGCCCTGCGACGTCTGCCACGGCAAGCGCTACAACCGCGAGACGCTCGACGTGCGCTACAAGGGCAAGACCATCTACGAAGTGCTGCAAATGACGGTGGAGCAAGCGCACGAGTTCTTCTCGGCCGTTCCCGTGGTCGCTCGCAAACTGAAAACGCTGCTCGACGTCGGCCTCTCCTACATCCAGCTCGGCCAATCGGCCACCACGCTCTCCGGCGGCGAGGCGCAGCGCGTCAAGCTGGCGCTGGAACTCTCCAAGCGCGATACCGGCCGCACGCTGTACATACTCGACGAACCCACCACCGGACTGCACTTCCAGGACATCGAGATGCTGCTCTCGGTGCTGCACCGGCTGCGCGACCATGGCAACACCATCGTCGTCATCGAGCACAACCTCGACGTGATCAAGACCGCCGATTGGCTGCTCGACCTCGGCCCCGAGGGCGGCGACGGTGGCGGCCGCATCATCGGCGAAGGCACGCCGGAAGCGATAGCGGAGATTGCCGGCAGCCACACCGGGCGCTACCTCGCGCAATTGCTCTCGGTGAAACCGGCGAAGCGCAAGAGCGGGAAGTAGGCGTGCCCATCCGCGAGGACGGGAAAGTCAGCCATGGCGACACGCCGGGCTGGGCGACTACACCGATCGGGTAGGCGAACGGAACAGCAGGTCGGCTTCGTCAGCGGGCAGCGGCACGGAGAAGTAGTTGCCCTGGAAGCGGGTGCAGCCGTAACTGAGCAGGACCTGAACCTGGTAGCTCGTTTCCACGCCTTCCGCCAGCGTTTCCAGGTTGAGCGCCCGCGCCAGGCTGACGATGGCAGCGACGATCGCCCCGTCGTCCCAGTCGACGGTCAGGTCGGCGACGAAGCTGCGGTCGATCTTCAGCCGGTGCACGGGGAAGTGCTTCAGGTGGTTCAGGCTCGAATAGCCGACGCCGAAGTCGTCGATCGCGAGGAGGACCCCCATGGCCGACAGTTCGCGCAAGGTGTCGAGCGCCTCGTCCACGTCGTGCATGAGCGATGATTCGGTGATTTCGAGTTCGAGCAGGCGCGCCGGCTGGCCGGTATCGGCGAGCAAGCGGCGCACCGTGTCGATCAGGCCCTTCTGCCGAAACTGGCGCGCCGAAAGATTCACCGACATCGGCAGCGTGGGGTACCCGGCTTCCTGCCAACGCCGGTTCTGGCGCAGCGCCTCGCCGAGCACCCAGTCGCCAAGCGGCAGGATCAGGCCGGTCTCCTCGGCCACCGGCACGAACTCGGCCGGAGGCATCAGCCCCGTCTCGGGATGCTGCCAGCGGACCAGGGCCTCCAGGCCGCAGACCGACGCTTCGGTCAGTCTCACCTGCGGTTGGTAATGCAGCACGAGCTCGCCGGCATCGAGCGCATGGCTCAGTTGGTGTTCGAGCCGGAAGAAGCGCATCGCCTCGTCGTTCATGCGCGGCGCGAAGAACTGGAAGTTGTTCCGG
>JAEHDA010000209.1 GCA_016880655.1 Rhodocyclaceae bacterium | reverse complement strand
TCTGCACCGACGGATCGATCTGCTCGATCCGGTAGGCCAGCTCGGTAAAGACCTGCAAGTCGGTGCGCGACTCGCCCATCGGCTCGATCACCTTGGGGCGGTGGATGTAGTAGTGGCCCTTGTACCACGGCAGGCCGACGTCATGGCGCTCGAAGTGGGTCGCAATGGGCAGGACCACGTCGGCCCAGAGGCCGGACGGCGTGATGGTCGAATCCAGGCAGACCACGAGTTCGAGCTTCTTGATCGCCTGGATTTCCTTGTTGATGTTGGTCAGCTGGTTGAACCAGTCCGAGCCGTGCCAGAAGATCGCCTTGATGTTCGGGATCTTGCCGTCGAGCTCGTCGTCGCGCGGCCAGCAGCCGATCTCCTCGCGCTTGACGTTGGGGTAGTTGAGCACGCAGTGCGCCCAGCGGTCGGACTTCAGCGAGGCCCACCAGACGTTGGCGTATTCGTCGTACGGGTAGGCGACGGACTCGGCATGCCAGGCCTTGCCGACGCCTTCGGCGCAGCCGCCGAGGACGCCGATGTTGCCGGTCATCGCCTGCACCGCCGCCGCCATCCGGTTGTACTGCTCGCCGTAGGCGTTGCGGCCCGGCGACCATGAGGCCTTGAGCGCGGCCGGCCTGGTGCGCGCGTACATGTCGGCCAGCTTCCTGATGTCCGCGGCGGGCACGCCGCAGATCTTTTCCGCCCACTCCGGCGTTTTCGGTATTCCGTCGCTGGTGCCGAGGATGTAGTCCTTGAAGTTCTCCTGTCCCTTGGCCCAGTCGGGCATGGTGCCCGCGTCCATGCCCTGGACGAAGCGGTCGATGAACTTCTGGTCCTGGAGGTTGTTGGCGAAGATGTAGTGCGCCATGCCGGCCAGCATCGCGGCATCGGTGTTGGGCCGGATCGGAATCCACCAAGCGTCGTAGGCCGCGCAGGAGTCGGTGTATTGCGGGTCGACCACCACGAACTTGCAGCCGCGCTGCTTGGCCATGCGCATGTAGTAGAAGGTGTTGCCGCCGTGGAAGGTGTAGGCGGGGTTCCAGCCCCACATGATGATCAGCTTCGAATGCGCGAAGGCGTCGTCCTCGTTGCCGTCCTCGATGGTGCCGAAGGTCCAGCGCGAGCTCGATGTGGTGCCCTGATAGCTGGGTACCGACCACGAGTTGGTGCGGCAGCCGAACATGCCGAGGAAGCGGGCCTGCAGCCCCTCGATCTGGTCGGACTTGTGCAACACGCCGTAGGAGGTGCCGGCGTAGGCCTGGTCGAGGATCGCGGTCGGGCCGTACTTGGTCTTCAGCTCGACCATCTTCCTGGCGATGTGGTTGAGCGCCTCGTCCCACGAGACGCGCTTGAATTTGCCTTCGCCGCGTTCGCCGACGCGCACCATCGGGTACAACAGACGCTCCGGCGAGTAGAGGCGGGACCGGTAGGACCGGCCGCGCAGGCAGGCGCGCAGCTGCGGCACCTGCTCGGTTTCGAAGCCGAACGAGCCGCCCGCCTGATAGCGGCCGTCGTCCGACGACAGCCGCACGATGACGTCGCCTTTCTTGTGGGCCACCAGCATGTGGCGTGACCCGCAGTTG
>JAEHDA010000208.1 GCA_016880655.1 Rhodocyclaceae bacterium | reverse complement strand
GCCGCGAGCGGGTGATGAAGGCCTTGCCTTCCGGGCCTTCGAGAGAGAAGGTGCCGCCGCCGTGGGTGTCGATGACGTCGATGATGAGTTGCGTGTGCTGCCAGTATTCGTACTGCGACTTGCTCATGTAGAAGGGCACGCCGCCGATGTGGCCCAGATGCACGTCGCCCGGGCCGATGGTCAGGTCGGTGGGCAGGTAGCAGTTGGCGGCGCTGTTGTCGCAGCAGCCGCCCGACTGGTGGAACATCAACTCGCCGTACTTGCTTTTCAGCAGTTCGATGAGTTCGAGCGCGGCTGGGGTGGCGATGACTTTGTCGACCATGGGATGGTGCCGGGGCGTTTGTCCGCCCCGGCGCTCCTGGATCAGAAGAAGCCCAGCTTCTGCTCGGCGTAGCTGACCAGCAGGTTCTTGGTCTGCTGGTAGTGGTCGAGCATCATCTTGTGCGTCTCGCGGCCGATGCCGGATTCCTTGTAGCCGCCGAAGGCCGCGTGCGCCGGGTAGGCGTGGTAGCAGTTGGTCCACACGCGACCGGCCTTGATGGCGCGGCCCATGCGGTAGGCGACGTTGCCGTTGCGGCTCCAGACGCCGGCGCCGAGGCCGTAGAGCGTGTCGTTGGCGATGGCCAGCGCTTCGGCTTCGTCCTTGAAGGTCGTTACGGCCAGCACCGGGCCGAAGATTTCCTCCTGGAAGATGCGCATCCTGTTGTGACCCTTGAACAGCGTCGGCTGGATGTAGTAGCCGCCTTCCAGATCGCCGCCGAGTTTCGCCTGGGCGCCGCCGATCAGCACTTCGGCGCCTTCCTGTTTGCCCAGGTCGAGGTAGGTGAGGATCTTGGTCAGCTGCTCCCTGGAAGCTTGCGCGCCGAGCATCGTTTCGGTGTCGAGCGGGTTGCCCTGCTTGATGGCCTTGATGCGGGCCAGGCAGCGCGCCATGAACTTGTCGTAGATCGATTCCTGGATCAGCGCCCGGCTCGGGCAGGTGCAGACTTCGCCCTGGTTGAAGGCGAACAGCACCAGGCCTTCGATGGCCTTGTCGAGGAAGCCGTCGTCCTTGTCCATCACGTCGGCGAAGAAGACGTTGGGCGACTTGCCGCCCAGTTCCAGCGTCGCCGGGATCAGGCTGTTGGCGGCGGCCTGGGCGATGACGCGGCCGGTGGAGGTGGAACCGGTGAACGCGATCTTGGCGATGCGCTTGCTGGTGGCGAGCGGCATGCCGGCCTCGCGGCCGTAGCCGTTCACGATGTTCAGCACGCCCGGCGGCAGCAGGTCGGCGATCAGCTCTGCGACGACGAGGATCGAGATCGGCGTCGACTCGGCGGGCTTCAGCACCACGCAGTTGCCCGCACCCAGCGCCGGGGCCAGCTTCCAGGCCGCCATCAGGATCGGGAAGTTCCACGGGATGATCTGGCCGACCACGCCGAGCGGCTCGTGGAAATGGTAGGCGACGGTGGTCTCGTCGATCTCGCTGATGGCGCCTTCCTGCGCGCGCAGGCAGCCGGCGAAGTAGCGGAAGTGATCGGAGGCGAGGGGAATGTCGGCGGCCAGCGTCTCGCGGATCGGCT
>JAEHDA010000207.1 GCA_016880655.1 Rhodocyclaceae bacterium | reverse complement strand
TTCCGCGTCCATCAGGGCACGGTGCGCAAGGACTCGGCGCTGTTCGTCGGCGACGGCAAGAAGCCGTTCAAGGCCGGCCACCTCTACCAGTTGCAGGGCAAGGACTACGTCGAGGTCGACCAACTGGTACCGGGCGACATCGGCGCCGTCGCCAAGGTGGAGGAGATCGAGTTCGACGCCGTGCTGCACGATTCTCACGACGAGGACCACATTCACCTCAAGCCGCTGGAATTTCCGCAGCCGATGCAGGGCCTCGCCGTCGAGACGAAGAAGAAGGGCGACGAGCAGCGCCTGTTCGACATCCTGCACAAACTGGAGATCGAAGACCCGTGCTTCCGCGTCGAGCGGCACCCGACCACGCACGAGACCGTGATCCAGGGCCTGGGCGAAATGCACCTGCGCTACAAGCTGGAGAAGATGGCGACGCAGTACAAGATGGAGCTCGAGACCAAGCCGCCGCGCATTCCCTATCGCGAGACGATCACGAAGAACGCCGAGGGCCACTGCCGGCACAAGAAGCAGACCGGGGGCGCCGGCCAGTTCGGCGAGGTGTACCTGAAGATCGAGCCGATGGACCGCGGCGCCGGCTTCGAGTTCGTCGATCACGTCAAGGGCGGTGTCATTCCCGGCGTGTTCATGGCGGCGGTCGAGAAGGGCGTGCGCCAGGCGCTGGCCGACGGCGTCGTCGCCGGCTATCCGGTCGACGATCTGCGCGTCATCGTCTACGACGGCAAGACGCATCCGGTGGACGGCAAGGAAGTCGCGTTCGTCACCGCCGGCCGCAAGGCCACCATTGCCGCCATCCAGGCGGCCAACCCGATCATGCTGGAACCGATCGTCAACGTCGAGATCATCGTGCCGGAGAACGCCATGGGCGACATCGCCGGCGACCTGTCCTCGCGGCGCGGCCATGTCACCGGCACCACGCCGCGCGGCCACGGCTCGGTGGCCATCGCCGGCGAAGTGCCGCTGGCCGAGATCACCGAATACGCATCCAAGCTCAAGTCGGTGACCGGCGGGCAGGGCGCCTACACCATCGAGTTCTCGCGCCATGCGCCGGTTCCGCCGCAGACGCAGCAGAAGCTGGCGGCCTCGTTCAAGCTCAAGGAAGACGAGGAGTAGTACCATTACCGTCATGCGCCGCCGTTTCCTTCGTCTCCTGCCGCTGTTCGTCGCCGCCCTGTGGTTGCCTTTCCAGGCCATCGCGGCGACTGCCATGCCGTTCTGCCGGCACGGCGAGGCGCACAAGACGGTGGCAACGGTGGATGGCGTGGCGGTCGAGCACTGCCACATGCACGATCCGCAGCCGGCGCCGGCCGATCACGGCGTGAACTGCGACGACTGCGGCGTCTGCCATCTCGCCGCTGCCGGCTTCATTCCGACGACCGGACAAGCCGTCCTCGTGATTCCTGCCGCGCGCGACTTCTGCGCCGACGCACCGCTCGCGCCCGCGAGCGCGATTCCCGAACCGCCGCAGCAACCTCCCAAACGCCTGGCCTGACAGCAACCGCGGTTCATTCCCGCGGCGGTAGCGGTCGTCCACGACCGCGAAGT
>JAEHDA010000206.1 GCA_016880655.1 Rhodocyclaceae bacterium | reverse complement strand
GCCGGTAGGGCGGAATGTCGTTCCAGCCTTCGAGGATGAAGTCCTCGTGCAGGCGCGGGCTGCCGGGAAAGTCGATGCCGAACATCTCGCGCAGTTCGCGCTGGTAGGTTGCCGCCGTCGGCCAGACTTCGTGGATGCTTTCCATGGCGGCGGCTTCACGCGGAATGAACACCCGCAAGCCGAGGTCGCGACGCTTGCTTCGGTCGCAGAGCAGATAGGTGAGCTGGAACCGCCCGTCTTCGAGCCAGTCCACCGCAGTGAGCAGTACGAGGTGGGTAAACCCCTCGCGATCGCGCAGGTGCGCCAGCAGCGCGCGCAGATGTTCCTTCGGCACGGTCAGGAAGGCGAGATCGGGCCGCTGTTCGGTGAACTCGCCGAGCGGGAAGAGGTTCTTGAGTCTGGTGTGGAGTTCGCGCATCTTCGGTCGTCACCAGTTGTAGTCGGGCATGTCCCAGTCGTGGATGACCTTCTTCTGGTTGGCCTTGTACCAGTCGAAGTTCGCGGCGTATTGGTTGGCGCCTTCGCCCTTGCCGGCGCGGATGATCTTCTTCAGATCCTCGAAGCCGGCCAGCAGAGCCTCCGGGCGCGGCATGCAGCCGGCGATGTAGAGGTCGACCGGCAGGTAGTCGTCCAGCCGCTTGATGGTGTTGTACGAATCCCAGTACATGCCGCCGTTGATGGTGCAGGAGCCCAGCCCGATCACGTACTTCGGGCTTTGCATCTGTTCGTAGGAGCGGATCGCGCGCTTGAGCGTCTTCACCGACAGGTAACCGGAGATGATGAACAGGTTGGCCTGGCGCGGCGTCGGCCGCCACTGCACGCCGTAGCGGTAGGCGTCGAAGCGCGGCGTCATCAGTGGTCGCATTTCGATGGCGCCGCAGCCGGTGCCGAAGCCGAGGATCCAGATCGATTCCGAGCGCGCCCAGTTGAACAGGTCTTCGACGATCTTGATGTAGGCGCCCGGCATCACCGTCGGCGCCGCCTCGCAGTAGTAGTCGCGCAGGGGCTCGA
This sequence comes from Rhodocyclaceae bacterium, assembly GCA_016880655.1. Taxonomy (GTDB): domain Bacteria; phylum Pseudomonadota; class Gammaproteobacteria; order Burkholderiales; family Rhodocyclaceae; genus Fen-999. The sequence continues at coordinate 24,058 of JAEHDA010000206.1, read as the reverse complement.
CCTCGAACTCGAGGCCATCCGGGCCCTTCACCATGCGCTTCATCAGTTCCGGTTTCATGGCGTTCTCAAAGTATCAGGATGGACAGCACGCCGATCGGCACCGCCCAGATCAGGAACCAGCGGATCGACTGCTCGACGCGGAAGCGCGGGAACACCACGCCGACGAAAGCCGACCAGAGGTAGATGCAGAACACTTTCAGGAAGAACTCCGGCCAGATCGTGGCGCCGCCGAAGAACAGGTTCATGTAGATGACTATCTTGGCCACCGGGAAGATCGCCCGGTTGGTCTGCATCAGCGCCAGGTAGGAGGAGTGGTACTCGGTGGGCGGGCCGATGGGAATCTCCTGCGGCGCCAGCACCACGTCGAAGGGCGGCCGCATCATGGAACCGAGGAAGGACAGCATCGCCGCCGTCACCGCCAGCGGGTTGGTGAACACTGTCCAGTTGAGGAAGCCGCCCTGCTGCGCGGCGACGATCTCGGTGACCGAGAGCGTCTGGTATTGCAGGGCCACCGAGAACACCGCCAGCGCGAAGGGCAGCTCGGCGGCGGTGACTTGCGCCAGGCCGCGCGAGACGCCGATGGCGGCGTGCGGGTGGCCGCTTTCGCCGGCGCCCAGCGCCATGCCCAGGGTGCCGAAGAAGACGAAGTAGAGTGCCAGGATCAGGTCGCCGGCGAAGGAGAAGTTGCTGAACATCTCCGAGCCGTAGAGCGAGGGCACGAACAGCAGCAGGCCGACGCCGCCGGAAAGCCGGAACACGGGGCCGAGGTAGAACATCACGCCGTGGGTGATGGAGCTGCGCTGGCCATAGTTCTTGATCAGGTCGATGTAGTTCTGCCAGACGGGGATGCCGTGGCGGCGGCCGACGCGGGCGGCGATCTTCTGGATCAGCGCGGTCTGCAACAGGCCGAAATTGAAGACGATGAACAGCGTCAGCAGTGCGTAGGGGACCTTCATCCAGTCGAAATCCATCTAGATTCCCCTCGCCAGCAGAAAGACCACGACCACGAAACCGACGAGCTGGATCGCATAGGTCTGGCCGTTGCCGGTGTAGAAGCGGCGCGTGAAGTCGGCGGCGGCATGCAGGCTGCCGGTCACCGCGTCCCAGAATCGGGTGGCGAAGGGCTGCACCAGGAAGCCGAGCGCCTTGCGGTAGGGCGCGAAGAAGTTCCAGGCGAAATGCGTCGTCTCCGGACGATACGGCCGCTCGGCGGCGAAGACGATGTTGAACTGCTTCACCTTCTGGGCGCGGCGATTGACGAACAGCAGCCAGCCGAACAGGGTCATGAAGATGCAGCCGACGATGATCATGATCGCCACCGGATTCCAGTAGCCGTAGTTGCTGGTGATCAAGAGGCCCGACCAGTCGAGGCCGCCCTCGGGGAAAAACTGGTTCATGTACTCGTCGACCCGGCGCAGGGCGATGCCCGGCACCACGGCGAAGGCGAGCAGCAGCACGACGTAGATCATCTGCGGCACGACCACCCAGAACGGCGCTTCCTTGAGCTTGCGATGCTCATCCTTCAACTGGCCGAGGAAGATGGTGTGGATCAGCCGGAAGAGGTAGAGGAAGGCGATCGGCCCCGAGAAGAAGAGGATGATCATCGGCAGGCGCTGGTCGGTGTCGAGGATGGCGTTGTAGAAGATCCAGCGGCCGCCGAAGCCGGACAGCGGCGGCACGCCCGACATGGCGATGATGCCGATCAGCACGGCGATGAACGACAGCGGCATCAGCGTGATCAGGCCGCCCATCTGGTACATGGCGCGGGTGCCGGTGCGCTTGGCGACGCCGCCGACGGCGAGGAAGAGCATGGACTTGTAGATGTAGTGGTTGATGACGAACATCAGCGCCATCAGCCAGCCGAGGTGGTTCATCAGCGCCAGGCCGAACAGGGCGTAGCCCATCTGGCCGATCGAGGAGTAGGCGAGCAGGCGCTTGGCGTCTTCCTGGAAGATGGCCATCAGGTTGCCGAGCAGCGCGGTCAGCGCGCCGATCCAGAGCATGAGGGTCGTCAGTTCGACGCCGTAGAGCTGTTGCTTGCCCATGCTCATCAGCAGCACGAACAGGCCGTAGAGGCCAGCCTTGAGCAGGATGCCGGAGACCATCGGCGAGACGTCGGTCTCGGCTTCGGCGTGGGCGCCGGGCAGCCAGATGTGCAGGCCGATGGCGGCGGTCTTGGTCATGAAGCCGATGGCGAGCAGCAGGAAGACCCAGGGCGCGACGGGCTGCGCCAGTTGCGATAGCGAGGCGATGTCAAAAGTCAGCCGTGGCGACACGCCACTGCCGGCGGCCAGCGCGAAGCCCATGAGGATCAGGAAGGCGCCGCCCAGCGAGAACACCAGGTAGGAAAGCGCATGCGGCTCGGAGTGCTTGCCGCGCAGGATCAGGAAGTAGGAGCCGACGGTGAGCAGTTCCCAGGCGGCGAAGAAATCGAAGGTGTCGGTCGCGCGGATCAGCATCACCATGCCGGCGTACATGAGCATCGCCGCCGGGTAGAAGCCGATGCGGCGGCCGTGGGCGGAGAAGCTGGCCAGCAGCACGATGGCGCCGCCGAGGGTGAAGATGATGGCGAAGATCAGGCGCAGCGGATCGTACTCGGTCCAGGTAAGGGCGAAGAAGCCGGCCAGGCCGGCGATGGCGAGCGTGTTCTTGAGCCAGGCGGGAAGAAAATCCAGCAGCAGGAAGGCGAGTGCGAACAGCAGCGGCAGCGCCAGCAGCAGGTTGCTGCGGCCGAACAGGAAGCCGGCCATCTCGCCCCAGAGCAGGCCCAGCGCCCAGCCGGCGACGACGGCGATGCAGACCGCGGCGACGCTGAACGGCGCGCAGGAGATTTCCTCCGCCGGCTTGTCGCGCTTGATGGCATGGCCGAACCAGCGGAACAGGTAGCCCGCTTCGACCAGCGCGCCGAACAGGATCGCGGCCAGGAGAGCCAGTCGTCCTTCGGCAGCGAGCACGCGCGCCAGTTCCCACTTGGCGTAGAAGCCGGGGAAGGGCGGCAGGCCGACCAGCAGGCACAGGAAGGTGGCGAAGGCGAACACCATCAGCGGATGGCCGCGCAGCGCTGCCCAGGCGGTGAGCTCGCGTCCGGCGATCAGTCCGGACAGCCAATAGAGGCCGGCCTTGGCGACCGAGTGGGCGACCAGCAGGCCGAGGGCGATGAACGAGGTGAGGTCGCCGAGCACGTCGCGCTGGCCGAGCACGGCGAGGATGAGACCGATCTGCGCCACCGACGAATAGCCGAGCAGGCGGCGGTCCTTCGTCTGTGGCAGGGCGAGCAGGTTGGCGCCGACGAAGGTGACGATGCCGATGCCGGTCGCCGCCGGCAACCATGCCGCGCCGCCGATCAGCAGCAGCTTGTCGACGGCGTACAGGGACGCGGTGCCCGCTGCGGCGGAGAAGATGGCCGAGTAGGCCGGATGCGCGGATTCGTAGATGTCGAGCGCCCAGCCGTTGGCCGGGAAGGGCTTCAATTCGGCGACCAGCGCCATGAACATCAGGAAGAATGCCAGCGCGAAGGCTTGCATGCCGCCCGGCAACAGCGCTTGCGCCGCATCGGCCATGCCGTCGATGTTGAGCGTGCCGGTGGCGTGGTAGGCGAAGATGATGCCGATCAACAGGAAGACCGAGATCACCTGCGACACGATCAGGTACTTGAAGCCGGCGGAAAGCGCCCGGTCGTCGTCGGACAGCAGGATGAGGCCGGCAGTCGAAATGGCCGCGAGTTCGAAGAAGACGAACAGGTTGAAGATGTCGCGGGTGAGGATGATGCCGCAGAAGGCCATGGTTGCGACCAGCAGCACGGCCATCGCGCGCCGGCCCAGCGCCAGCAGCGCATCCTTCATCGCCAGCGCGGAGAGCAGGCCGGTCAGGTTCACGATCAGGGTCAGCACCGCTTCCGGCCGGCCCATGCGCAGGTTGATGGCGAACGGCGGCTCGGTGCCGGCGGTGAAGATGTCGACCGGCGCGGCGCCGTTCATGGCGAACGCCCAGGCCCAGTCGGCCGAAATCCAGGTCATGAACCCGAGCGCGACCAGCGTCACCGCGTAGGCGGCGCCGCGCCATTGCTCCTTCAGCAGCCCGAGCAGGAAGGCCGCCGCCAGTGCCGCCGCGATGATGAAGAGCGCGTTCACCATTTGAGGTCCATGAACTTCGCGATGTCGAGGCTGCGCTTCTTCTCGTAGAGCCGGTAGGCGTAGGCGAGCATCAGCGCCGTGACGCCGACGCCGATGACGATGGCGGTCAGCACCAGCGCCTGCGGCACCGGGTCGATGATGCGGGCGGCCGCGTCGGCGGCGGGGACCGTGGCATCGAGGATGGGCGCGGTGCGGCCGCGCATGTAGCCGACGGCAACGATGACGAGATTGACGCCGCTGTCGGCGATGGTGAAGGCGACGATCATGCGCAGCAGGTTGCGGTTGGTCAGGGCGCCGTAGAACCCGATCAGGATCAGGAGAAAGCCCGTGGCCATGGCGAGGTAGGCGATCACAGTTCCTCCGTGTCCGAGAGGTCGGCCAGAATCGCGGAGAACTCGGCGCCGACCTTGAGGCCGATCAGCGAGTAGATCAGCGGTATCGCGCCGGCCGAGAAGAGCGCGCCGAGCTCGCCGGTCGGCAGGAAGCGGTTGTCGAGGAAGCCGCCGGCCAGCAGCAGGCCGAGCAGGCCGATCGCGACGTAGAAGATGCCCGCCAGCGATTCGACCGCGGCGATCAGTCCGTGGGCGAAATGCTTCACCGGATCGGCCAGCAGGAGCAGCAGCACGCCCGAGGCGACGATGGCGCCGCCCTGGAAGCCGCCGCCCGGGGTCAGGTGGCCGTTCACGAAGACATGGACGCCGAGCAGCATGATCAGCGGTGCGAGGATGCGGGTGCCGGTCGTCAGCAACTCGCCCGCCGGAACGCGCTCGCGCCGGGCCTGTTCCCGCTTGCGTCCCTGCGCCAGCACCAGGCCGAGGATGGCGGCCGACAGGAACAGCACCGTGACTTCGCCGAGCGTGTCGAGGCCGCGATAGGTGACGACGATGGCGGTGACGATGTTGGCCGCACCGATGTCGGCGGCGGTGCGGTCGGCGTAGTAGCGGGCGGTGAGGTTCAGCTCGGGGTCGGCCTCGTAGCCGGCCAGCAGCGTGGCGAAGATCGCGCCGACGGCGAGGAGGAGGAGCAGCACGGAGACGCGCTTAATCATGTTCGCCTCCGTCGTGTTCGCCCTTGCGCACCCGGCCCAGCACGAAGAAGAACAGGAAGGTGGTGAGGCCGCTGCCGATGGCCGCTTCGGTCATCGCCACATCGGGCGAGGCCAGGACCAGGAACAGCACGGAGGCGACCAGGCTGACCAGGCCGGCGGACAGGATCGCGATGGGCAGGCTCTTGCCGGCGATGGCGACGAATGCCGCCACGATCATGGCGATGCAGAGCAGGACGGTCATGGCGGTCATCAGCATGCCCATGGCTACGCCCCGTGATCTTCTTCGAGCCGATCGACCGCCGTCAGCGCCGACTTCCGGGCGCCACTGCGGTGTGCCGCGCGGGCGAGTACCTGCGAGGAGATCGGGTTGGTGAACAGGATGAACAGGCCGATCAGGAACAGCTTCAGCGCCCAGTCCGGTTGCAGGCAGGCGATGCCGGCGAGGCCCAGCAGCGTGCCCAGCGTCGTCGCCTTGGTGCCGGCCTGGATGCGGTTGAAGACGTCGGGCATGCGCACCAGCCCGAGCCCGCCGAACAGCAGGAAGGCCGCGCCGCCAACGAGTAACAGGCCACCGACGATATCCATCAGAGGCCCCGCTCCAGGTAACGGGCGACCACGATCACCCCGAGGAAGGACAGCAGCGCGTAGATCAGCGCCACATCGAGATAGATGCCGCGCCCTTCCGCCAGCGCCACCAACGCGATGGCGGTGACCGAAACGATGGTGAGCACGTCGAAGGCGACGACGCGGTCGGCAGATGAAGGCCCTTTGAAGAAGCGATAGAGCGCCAGCAGGAAGGCAACGCCGACGAGCGTCGCAGCCAGATACACGAGGAGCTCAGCCATACATCACCTCGAGATACTCCTCGAAACCGCCGACGATGGCTGCCGTGGCCGCTTCGACATCGGCCGTATCGACGGTGACCCAGTGGATGTAGAGCCACTCGCCGTCCAGGTCGACCGTCAGCGTGCCTGGTGTCAACGTGATCGAGTTGGCCAGCAGCAAGCGCCCCATGCGGCTCTTCAGCCGGGTGCGAACCTTGACGAAGCCGGGGTTGAGCGGCAGGGCCGGCGAGAGGACGATCCTGGCGACGTTGAGGTTCGCCTTGACCAGTTCCCTGATGAAGAAGAAGACATAGCGCACCGTCGTGATCAGGGCGCGCGGCGAGGTGCGCAGTTCCGACACGACCGCCAGGCCGTCGCGAAACAGGAAGGCGATCAGGGTTGCCGCGACCAGCCCGACGACGAGGACGTCCAGGGCCAGCGAACCGTTCAGAAGAACCCAGAAGAGCGTCAGGGTTGCGAACAGCAGCGTGAAATTCCTGGCCTTTGACATCGATTAAGCTGAACTCCAATCGTCTTGCGGGCGCTGGTATCGTCGGTTCGGCCGACAGGACACATGCGACAGCAAATTAATTTATAAGCCTATTCTAATGCCTAGATGTGGCCGGGATGTTGCACTGCGGTTGACATGGATCAACTGACCGAACAATTGCCGGATCGCTCGTCTGCGACCGCCCCGTGCCGCCCTACCAGAGGGCGTTTACGGTGGAAAGGGATATCCGTATTGTCCCAGCGGTGAGAAGGGCGATGCCCACCGAAAGCGCCACCGAGAACAGCGCCTCCCTGCGGCCGAGGGCGCGCAGCATGACGGCGAACGTGGACAGGCAGGGCACGTAGAAGGTGAGGAAGATCAGGAAGGTGACGATCTGCACCGTGTCGAGCAGGGGCACGATCTCCTGCGTGCCGAGCGCCTGGTAAATCATCAGCAGGGAAAGTTCCTTGCGCAGCACGCCGAACAGGATGGGCACGCCGAGCACGACCGGCAGGCCGAGCCACCAGGCGGTGATGGGCGTCAGCGCGGCGTTGATGACGGCATCGGCGCCCCAGTGGCTGAGCAGGGCCAGCACCACGCTGCCGATCACCAGCAGCGGCGTGACGATGGTGACGATGTCGCTGGTGCGGCCCCAGGTCTTGCGCAGCATGGCGCGCCCGGTGGGCAGCGCGTAGGGCGGGATTTCCTGGATCATGCCCGGCGCCGCTTCCGAGTAGCGGTGGGCGAGGAACTTGCCGAGCACGGCGATGACCACCAGCGTCAGCATGAAGATACCGAACACGCCGACGCCGCCGAGGTACTTGCCGCCCAGCGCGAGGATGATGGCCGAGCGTGCCGAGCAGGGCACGAAGGTGATCAGCAGGGCGGCAATGACGCGGTCGCGGCCCGACGAAGTGGCCGCCGCCGCCGAGATGGCGGGCACGTTGCAGCCGAGCCCGATCAGGAAGGGCACGGCGACGCCGCCATGCAGGCCGATGGTGTGGAAGCCGCGGTCGACCACGAAGGCGACGCGATGCATGATGCCCGACTCTTCCAGCGCCACCAGCAGCAGCACCAGCGGGATCATGTAGGGCACGACGATGCCGATCAGGCCGATCAGGCCGTCGACGACCGCATGGGCGACGATGCCCGCGGTCGAGTCCGGTTGCCATTCCTGGCTCCACGCGACCAGCTTCGCGGAAGTGAAGGAGTCGAGTACGGCGCTGACTTCGAAGGTGAAGAACAGCACCAGCGCGAACACGGCGAGGCTGCCGATCAATCCCCAGCGCGGATGCAGGAACAGCTCGTCGAGCCAGCGCTTCCAGCCCTCCTCTTCCGGCCCCGACGGGCTGCTGACGCTTTCCAGCAGCAGTGCGGCGCGATGGTGGCGATCGGCGTGGATTTCTTCCGAGAGCGGGCGCGGCAGGCCGCTTTCCGCCGCGCTGCGGGCCGCGGTGACTGCGGGCAGCAGTTCGGGAAAGTGGCAGCCGAGTTCGCTCAGGAAGTAGTCGTCGTTTTCGGCGAGCTGGCAGAGCAGCAGCGGCCGCGGCACCTGGAAGGCTTCGGTGACCTCGGGGCGCGAGATCGCCGCGTTGAGGTCGTGCAGGCTGGCCACCAGATGCGGGCTGGCCGGCTGCGGCAGCGGGCAGATGCGCTCGCGCGCCGCCTGCACCGCGGCGTCGAACAGTGCGCGGATGCCCTTGCCCATGTGGGCGACGGTGGGCACGATCGGTACGCCGAGCTTCTCGCTCAAGGCGCGGATGTTGATGAAGATGCCCTTGGCGCGCGCTTCGTCCATGCGGTTGAGCGCGATCACCATCGGCCGGCCGAGCAGCGAGAGTTCCATCGAGAGTTCGAGGTCGCGCTCCAGCATGGTCGCGTCCATCACCTGGATCAGGACGTCCGGCGCGTGAAAGGCGGCGACCGGCTGCTCCGATTCGTGGCGGGCGATGGCCGGCCAGCGGTCGCCCCACAGCAGGTACATCAGCACCACGCGGTCGTGCTCGCGCAGGTGGTGCAGGGTTTCGATGTCGGGCAGGTCGACCAGCGAAATCTGGTCGAGGCCGACGTCGACCAGGCATTCCTCGTAGGCGCCGCCCACGCCCGCGAGGCGTTCGTGCTGCACGGCCGGGCTCGACGCGGCCTGGAAGATGCTGCTCTTGCCGGTGCGGCGGCGGCCGACCAGCGCCACCCGCGGTCGGCGCTCGCCGCGCAGCAGCGGGCCGCGAAGGGGGATGGTGACGTTTTGCATGGAGCGGCGCGATTCTAGCAGGCGTCTCGCCACGCCTGACTTTGCGGTCGCCGCCCCTGCGCGCTACACCGCCGCCAGCGCCTGGTCGAGGTCGGCCTTGAGGTCGTCGATGTGTTCGAGGCCGATCGACAGCCGCACCATGTCCTCGGAGACACCCGCCTTCTTCATCTCCTCGGCGGAAAGCTGGCGATGCGTGGTGCTGGCCGGGTGGCAGGCGAGGCTCTTGGCGTCGCCGATGTTCACCAGGCGAGTGATCAGCTGCAACGCATCCTGGAAGCGCGCGCCGGCCGCCATGCCGCCGCCCGCGCCCTTGACGCCGAAGGTGAGGATGCCCGAAGCGCGGCCGTCCATGTACTTCTTCGCCAGCGCGTGTTCGGGATGGTCGGGCAGCCCGGCGAACTTCACCCAGCTCACCTTGGCGTGCGCTTGCAGGTACTTCGCCACCGCCAGCGTGTTGTCGCAGATGCGCTCCATGCGCACCGGCAGCGTCTCGATGCCTTGCAGGATCAGGAAGCTGTTGAAGGGCGAGATCGCCGCGCCCATGTTGCGCAGCGGCACCACGCGCGCACGGCCGATGTAGGCGGCCGGGCCGAGCGCCTCGGTGTACACCACGCCGTGGTAGGAGACGTCGGGCGTGTTCAGGCGCTTGAAGCGTTCCTTGTGGTCGGCCCACGGGAACTTGCCCGAGTCGACGATGGCGCCGCCGATGCTGGTGCCGTGGCCGCCGAGGTACTTGGTCAGCGCATGGACGACGATGTCCGCGCCGTGCTCGAAGGGCCGGCACAGGAAAGGCGTCGGCACCGTGTTGTCCACGATCAGCGGCACGCCCGCCGCATGGGCGATGTCGGCCAGCGCCTTGAGGTCCACGATGTTGCCGAGCGGGTTGCCGATCGACTCGCAATAGATCGCCTTGGTGCGCGCGTCGATCAGCGGCTTGAACGAAGCCGGGTCGCGGTAATCGGCAAAGCGCACCTGGATGCCGTACTGCGGCAGCGTGTGCGCGAACAGGTTGTAGGTGCCGCCGTAGAGCGTGCCGACGGAGACGATGTTGTCGCCGGCCTCGGCGATGGTCTGGATCGCGTAGGTGATCGCCGCCATGCCCGAGGCCACGCCGAGTGCGCCGATGCCACCCTCCATCGCGGCAATGCGCTGCTCCAGCACGGCCGTGGTCGGGTTCATGATGCGGGTGTAGATGTTGCCGGCCACCTTCAGATCGAACAGGTCGGCGCCGTGCTGCGTGTCGTCGAACGCGTAGGAGGTGGTCTGGTAGATGGGCACCGCCACGGCTTTGGTGGTTGGATCGGGGCTGTAGCCGCCGTGAATGGCCAAGGTCTCAATCTTCAAATTTTCGAGTTTCATGGTTTTCCTTGTGGGCGGTTAAGTGGCGGTCATTCTGACACGGCGGGGAAAAGTCAGCCATGGTGGTACGCCGGGCGAGCCGCCGGCGTTGCCGGCGTCACCCGCCGCGCGTATTCTTCGGCCACCGCGCCTGTCGCCGGTTGCCACTAGTGAGGGGGAGACTCAAAATGAAACAATTCGTTGTCGTGCTCGGTTTTTGTCTGGCTGCGTCGCCGGTCTTCGCAGCGAAGGATTGCGAGGAGCTGAAGGCGGAGATCGCCGCGAAGCTGGACGCCAAGGGCGTGGCGAACTACCAGTTGGAAATCGTGCCGACCGAGGCGGTGAAGGACGAGAAGGTGGTCGGCAGCTGCGAGGGCGGCACGAAGAAGATCACCTACAAGCGTGGCTGATGGACAGACGGCCGCAAGAGCTGGTCGACGAACTGCGTCGCGCGATCGCGCAAACGGCCGATTCGGCCGAGCAGCGGGCGATGCTCCAGAAGCTGGCGCTGCTCGAACGGGGGCTGGTCGAACTGGACCGGCGCGAGCGTGAAATCCAGGCGGCCGATGCGCTGCTGGCGCGGGCCAGGAGCGCGCAGCTCGTCTGGCGCATCGCGATCGGCATCCTGGTGGTGGCGCTGATCGGCGCAGGCAGCTGGCTGGTGGCCGGCCTGTTGCAGTGGCTGTGAATTTCGATTCGAAGATGGTGCGGTCCTGAAACTCGAAGCAGTGTTTTCCGAAGACGGTCCCCTGGCGCGCGCCATTCCCGGCTACCGGCTGCGCCCGCAGCAGGTGGAGATGGCCGGGCGCATCGAGGCGGCGATCGTGGCCAACCGGGCGCTGGTCGCCGAGGCCGGCACCGGCACGGGCAAGACCTTCGCCTACCTGGTGCCGGCGCTACAGTCGGGCGGCAAGGTGATCATCTCGACGGGCACCAAGACCTTGCAGGACCAGCTCTTCAACCGCGACCTGCCGATGGTGCGCGATGCGCTCGGCCTGCCCGCCACCATCGCGCTGCTCAAGGGCCGCGCCAACTACGTCTGCCCCTATCACCTGGAACGCGCCCAGAGCGAGGGCCGTTTCCTGAACCGCGAGGAAGCGGGGCACATCCGCACCATCGCCCGCTTCGCCAAGGCCACGCGCACGGGCGACAAGGCCGAGCTTTCCGCCGTGCCCGAGGATTCCGGCGCCTGGACACAGGCCACTTCGACGCGCGAAAACTGCCTCGGCCAGGACTGCCCGCACCACAAGGGCTGCTTCGTCATCGCCGCGCGGCGCGATGCCATGGAGGCCGACGTGCTGGTGGTCAACCACCACCTGTTCTTCGCCGACGTGATGCTGCGCGACGACGGGCTGGGCGAACTGCTGCCGGCCTGCAACACGGTGATCTTCGACGAGGCACACCAGTTGCCCGAGGTCGCCGGCCTGTTCTTCGGCGAGGCGGTCGGCACCGCGCGACTGACCGAACTTGCGCGCGACACCAGACTGGAAGCCATCGCCGGGGCGAAGGACTACGCGCCCTTGCAGGAGGCCTGCCGCACACTGGAGAAGGGCGCCAAGGATTTTCGCCTTGCCTTCCATCGCGAAGGACTGCGCCTGTCGGAGGCGCAGTGGCTCGACCACCCGAACGCCGTCGAGGCACTACGGGCGCTGGAAGCCGAACTGGCCGAATTCATGAAGCACCTGGAATCGCAGGCCGACCGCTCCGAAGGGCTGGGCAATTGCCGCGTACGCGCCCACGAAGTCGCGCTGGGCATCAAGCGCTGGCTGCATCCGCCCCAGCCGGATGCCGACGACGACGGCGGCGATACCTTCATCAAGTGGGTGGAGGTGACGCACTACGCGGTGACGCTGAACCTGACGCCGCTGTCGGTGGCGAACATCTTCCAGCGCCAGATGGCGGGCCATCCCCGCGCCTGGATCTTCACCTCGGCGACGCTGGCCGTTGGGCAGGACTTCAGCCACTACCGCGGCGAGCTGGGCCTGGCCGATGCCGAGACGGGACTGTGGGGTTCGCCCTTCGATTACGCGGCCTGCGCGCTGCTCTATTCGCCGCAGCAGATGCCCGACCCGAACAGCCCTTACTATCATGAAGCGGTGCTGGAAGCGGCCTGGCCGGCGATCCGCGCTTCCGGCGGCCGCGCCTTCGTGCTCTGTACCAGCTTGCGCGCGATGCGCCGCATCCACGAACTGCTCAAGGAACGCATGGAGCGCGACGGCCTCGACTTTCCGCTGCTGCTGCAAGGCGAGGGCTCGAAGACCGAACTGCTGGAGCGCTTCCGCTTCCTCGGCAATGCCATCCTGGTCGCCAGCCAGAGTTTCTGGGAAGGTGTGGACGTGCGCGGCGAGGCGCTCTCGCTGGTGGTGATCGACAAGCTGCCTTTCGCGCCGCCCGACGACCCCGTGCTCTCGGCGCGCATCGAGCACCTCAAGCGCCAGGGCCGCAACGCCTTCTTCGAATACCAGCTGCCGCGCGCCGTGATCAGCATGAAGCAGGGCGCCGGGCGGCTGATCCGCGACGAAACCGATCGCGGCGTGCTGATGGTCTGCGACCCGCGCCTGGTCGACAAACCCTACGGCAAACGCATCTGGCAGAGCCTGCCGCCCATGAGGCGGACACGGGAGATTGCCGACGTGGAAGCCTTCTTCGCAAGTTAAGATGCGGCCATGGAATCCGTAGCTGCATTGCTGCCCGACAGGCCGCATCTCTTTTCCACTGCGCAGGTAGAAGTCAGCCGTGGCGACACGCTGCGCATGGCGGCGCTGATCGCGGCCGTCGAGCGCGTGGTGGCGCTGCCGGCCTATCGGGAACGGGTGCTGGCGGGCTCGCCCGACATTGCCCGCCACGTGCCGCCCAATCCGGGTGCTTTTTACGGCTACGACTTCCACCTGACGCCGCAGGGGCCGAAGCTCATCGAGATCAACACCAACGCGGGCGGCGGCCTGCTGGCGGCGCGGCGTTTCGGCCGGGCCGATGTCGAGCAGGCCTTCGTGGACATGTTCCGATCCGAATGTCCGTCGCTCAAGGCGCTGGCGATCGTCGACGAAGCGCCTGGGAAACAGTATCTCTATCCCGAGTTCCTGCTGTTCAAGGACTTGTTCGCGCAGCACGGCATCGAGGCGTGCATCTGCGCGCCCGAGGACCTGATGCTCTGCCACGGCGGGCTGTGGCACGACGAGACCAGGCTGGACCTGGTGTACAACCGCATCACCGACTTTCCGCTGGAAACGCACGGCAACACTGCGCTGCGCCAGGCCTACCTGGACGGCTCGGTGGTGGTGACGCCGCATCCGCATGGCCATGCGCTCTACGCGGACAAGCGCAACCTGGTGCTGCTCTCCGACGACACGCTGCTGGCGGGCTGGGGCGTCGATGCGGAGACGCGCCGCGTGCTGGCCGACGTGGTGCCGCGCACGGAACTCGTCAGGCCGGATCATGCCGAAGACCTGTGGGCGCGGCGCAAGGGCCTGTTCTTCAAGCCGGCCACCGGGTACGGCGCGAAGGCGGCCTATCGCGGCGACAAGATGACCCGGCGCGTGTTCGAGGAAGCGCTGGCGGGCGATACCATCGCGCAGGAGTTCGTGCCGCCGTCGGTGGTCGAGGCCGAGGTCGCTGGCGCATTGACCGGACTCAAGGTCGATGTGCGCTGCTATGCGTACCGTGGCGAGGTACAGTTCATCGCGGCGCGCCTCTGGCAGGGTCAGACGACGAATTTCCGCACGCCGGGAGGCGGCTTCGCAGAGGTGGTGATCGCATGAAGATGTTCGGGTTTGCCGGCTATTCCGGCGCCGGCAAGACGACGCTGATCGAGCAGTTGATTCCGCGCTTCGTGGCGCACGGCCTGAGAGTTTCGATGATCAAGCACACCCACCACAGTTTCGATCTCGACAAGTCGGGCAAGGATTCCTTCCGCCATCGCGAGGCGGGCGCGAGCGAAGTGATGCTGGTCTGCGACCAGCGCTGGGTGCTGATGCACGAACTGCGCGGCGCGCCTGAGCCGAGCTTCGAGGAGCAGATCGCCAACTTGTCGCCATGCGACCTGTTGTTGGTGGAGGGCTACAAGGCGACGCCGGTTCCGAAGCTGGAGGTGCATCGGCGCGAGAACGGCAAGCCCTTCATCTGGCCGGAGAACGAGAGCGTGCTGGCCGTGGCGACACCCGATGCCGCGGACCTGCCCGCCGATTGTCCGCTGCCCTGGCTGGATCTCGACGACCACGACGCCGTGGCCGCATTCATACTGGAGAAGACAGGATTGTGAGCATGCTGAGTTTCGACGAGGCGCTGGAGCTGTTGCTCGCTCGGGCGCGCAAGGTGAAGGGGACCGACCGGGTGCCGCTCGCGGATGCGACGGGCCGCGTCCTGGCCGAGCCGGTGTTGTCGACGGTCGATGTGCCGCCGCTCGACAACAGCGGCATGGACGGCTATGCCGTGCGCTGCGCCGACGTACGCGCGGCGGGCACGTCGCTGCGGGTGGCACAGCGGATTCCCGCGGGCAGCGTCGGCCACACGCTGGAGCCGGGTACCGCCGCGCGCATATTCACGGGCGCGCCCGTGCCGCCCGGGGCCGATGCGGTGGTGATGCAGGAATATTGCGAACATGGCCCGGAAGGCCATGTGGTAGTCAATCGCGTGCCCGCCGCGGGCGAGCACGTCCGGCGAAAGGGCGAAGACATCCGCAACGGCGCCGAAGTGCTGGCGGCGGGAACGATCCTGACGCCAACGGCGATCGGCATGGCCGCCTCGGTGGGCGTCGCGCAATTGCCCGTGCTGCGCCGCCTCTCGGTGGCGGTGATTTCCACGGGCAGCGAACTGGTCACGCCCGGCGAGCCGCTGGCGCCGGGACGGATCTACAACTCGAACCGCTATCAACTGGCCAGCCTGCTGAAGGAACTGGGTTGCGAGGTGACCGACTACGACAGCCTGCCCGACCGGCTCGACGCGACGCGGCTGGCGTTGCGCAAGGCGGGCGCGCTGCACGACCTGATCATTACTTCGGGCGGCGTGTCGGTCGGCGAGGAAGATCATGTGAAGCCGGCCGTGGAGGCGGAAGGCGAACTGGCGCTGTGGAACGTCGCCATCAAACCGGGCAAACCGCTGGCCTTCGGGCGTGTCGCCACGGCTGACTTTGTCGGGCTGCCCGGCAATCCGGTATCGGCATTCGTCACCTTCCAGGTGCTGATCCGCCCGTTCATCCGCAAGTGCCAGGGCGCGAGCCATATCCTGCCCGTGGCGCGAACGATGGTCGCCGGCTTCGAGTGGCCGCGGCCGACGAACCGGCGCGAGTTCCTGCGCGTGCGCATCGGCGCCGACGGCCGGCTGGAACGATACGCCAGCCAGGGTTCCGCGGTGCTGACCTCCTGCCTGTGGGCCGACGGTCTGGTCGACAATCCGGCCGATACCGTCATCCGGCCCGGGGACGAAGTGCGCTACCTGCGTTTCTCGGAGTTGCCATGACGGTCAGGATTCTTTATTTCGCCAGCCTGCGCGAGGCGCTCGGCACCTCGGGCGAGACGCTGGATCTGCCGCCCGGCGTGGCGACAACCGGGGCGTTGCGCGACCATATCGCGGCGCGCGGCGAGCCGTGGCTGCAACTGGCGCGGGCGAAGAACCTGCGCTGCGCGGTCAATCAGGCGATGGTCGGTTTCGACGCCGCGGTGAAGGCGGGCGACGAAGTGGCCTTCTTTCCGCCGGTCACCGGTGGCTGACATGTCGGTGTCGGTCCAGGAAGCGGACTTCGATGTCGGGGCGGAAATCGCCGCGCTGACGGCGGGCAATGTCGATGCCGGAGCGGTGGCCAGTTTCGTGGGCCTCGTCCGCGGCGGCACCATCGAGGCCATGACGCTGGAACACTATCCGGCCATGACCGGGAAGGCGCTCGACGACATCGTTGCCGAGGCTCGGCAGCGCTGGGAGCTGCTCGGCGTGCGGGTGATCCACCGCGTCGGACGGCTGCTGCCCGGCGATCGCATCGTGCTGGTGGCGGTGGCGTCGACGCATCGGCAGGCGGCGTTCGAGGCCTGCGAGTTCATCATGGACTACCTGAAGACCCGGGCGCCGTTCTGGAAGCGCGAGGAAACGGCGGCGGGGGGCCGCTGGGTCGACGCGCGCGACTCGGACGACGAGGCGCTGCGTCGCTGGGCGGAGTAGGGGCCCCGGGCTATTTCTTCGGCTTTGCGGCGGGCTTCCTGGTCGTGTCGCCGGCGCTGCCGAACGCCGTGGTCGCGGCCTTGCGCATCTGGTCGAAGGCGGTGTTGGCGTTGGCCATCGCCTGCTGCATGGTTTCGAGGACGCCGGCGTTCTGGCCGGGCAGGGCCTTGAAGAAGGACTGGAACGCGTCGACCATGTCCTGGCTGCCGGCAGCGAGCTGCTCGGTGAGCAGGCGGGAGAACTCGACGCGGGCGCTGTTGCCGATTTCGGCCACCTGCTGCGCGGCGGCGATCATCTTCTGCGTCGTTTCCTGGGCGTACTGGGCGCGCAGCCTGACGATGTCCTGCGGATCCTTGGAGGTGGCCTGTAGCTTGGTTTGCTCGACGCTGTTCTGGAACAGGTCGCGCGCCAGGTGCGATTGCAGTTCCATGATGCGCTGCGAGTTTTCGATCGAGAGCTGCGCCAGGCGCATTGCGGCTTCCATGTTCTTGCGCTGGATTTCGCTGAATTCGTTTGTTGTCGCCATGATTTCCCTCCGTCTCCAAGATAGGTCCGAAACATCGTTGCAGCAGGCACTTGCGGTTCGCCGACCGGAATCAGCCGTCATTACTGTCCAAGTCTAGCCCCATTTTTCCGTCGCGGAAGATTCGCTCGTCCATGTATTTGACTTCTTCGCCCATCAGCGGCAGGAAGTCCATCCGGTCCAGGATGTCGCGTTGCAGGTCGACGCCCGGCGCGATCTCCAGCAGTTCCAGGCCGTCGGGACGAAGTCCGAACACGCAGCGCTCGGTGATGTACAGGACGGTCTTGCCCGCCGCCGCCGCAACCGGACCGCTGAAGGTGCGATGCTCGACCTCGGCGACGAATTTGCGGGCGTTGCCATCCGAAAGGATGTGCAGGGCGCCGTCCTTGATCGCGACATCGAGCTTGCCCGCCGTGAAGGTGCCGACGAACACGACCTTGCGGGCCGACTGCGAGATGTTGATGAACCCGCCCGCGCCGGCCAGGCGCGGGCCGAACCGGGAGACGTTGAGGTTGCCCTGGCGGTCGGCCTGGGCGAGGCCGAGGAAGGCGATGTCGAGGCCGCCGCCGTCGTAGAAGTCGAACTGGCTCGGCTGGTCGATGATGGCCTGGGTGTTGGTGGCGGCGCCGAAGTTGAGGCCGCCGGCCGGGATGCCGCCGAGCACGCCCGGTTCGGCGGTCAGCGTCAGGCGGTCGATGATGTTCTCCTCGGCGGCCACCGCGGCGACGCCCTCGGGCATGCCGATGCCGAGGTTCACGATCGCACCCGGCGCCAGCTCCAGCGCGGCGCGGCGGGCGATGATCTTGCGCTCGCTCATCTCCATGGCGGGTATCGCCGACATCGGCACGCGGATCTCGCCGGAGAAGGCCGGGCTGTACTGCTCGGCGAAAGTCTGCATGTGGTACTCGGGCTTTTCGGCGACGACGACATGGTCGACCAGCACGCCGGGAATCTTGACCAGCCGCGGGTTCAGCGTGTTGCGCTCGGCGATCCGCTCTACCTGCGCGATGACGATGCCGCCGGAATTGTGCGCGGCCATGGCCACGGCCTGCGCTTCCAGCGTCAGCGCCTCCTTCTCCATGGTGATGTTGCCGTCGAGGTCGGCCGTGGTGCCGCGGACGAACGCGACATGGATCGGGAAGGCCTTGTAGAAGAGGTAATCCTGGCCGTCGATGGGCATCAGGCGGACGATGTCCTCGGTGGTCTTCTCGTTGAGCTTGCCGCCGCCGAGCCGCGGATCGACGAAAGTGCCCAGGCCGACACGGGTGAGGGTGCCCGGCTTGCCGGCCGCGATGTCGCGGAAAAGATGCGAGATCACGCCCTGGGGCAGGTTCCAGGCCTCGATCCTGTTGTCGACGGCCAGTTTTTGCAGCGTCGGCACCAGCCCCCAGTGGCCGCCGATGACGCGGCCGACCAGGCCGTCATGGCCGAAGTGGTTGAGGCCGCGCGTCTTGCCGTCGCCCTGGCCGGCGGCGTAGACCAGAGTCAGCCGTCGGGGTACGCCGGTTTCCAGGAAGCGCTGCTCCAGCGCGACCGCCAGGTTTTCGGCAAAGCCGATGCCGACGAAGCCGGTGGTGGCGACGGTGTCGCCGTCCCTGATCCGGGCGACCGCGTCCCGGGCGGATAGGATTTTCGAAGTCATGCGGTGATTATGCTCGGTTGAAATCCGGGCGGGAATCCCCACATCGAAGCCAACGACATTCGGGAGGCATCCATGCGCTTCGACAAGTTCACCACCAAGTTCCAGCAGGCCCTGAGCGACGCCCAGAGCCTGGCGGTCGGCCACGACAACCAGATCATCGAGCCGCAGCACCTGCTGCTGGCGCTGATCGGGCAGGAAGACGGCGGCACGACGTCGCTGCTACAGCGGGCGGGCGTCAATGTGCCGCCGCTCAAGGCGGCGCTCGACAAGGCGGTCGACCGGCTGCCCAAGGTGGAGGGCCATGGCGGCGAGGTGACCATCGGCCGCGACCTGTCCAACCTGCTCAACGTCACCGACAAGGAAGCGCAGAAGCGCGGCGACCAGTTCATCGCGTCCGAGATGTTCCTGCTGGCGCTGGCCGCCGACAAGGGCGAGGCGGGCAAGCTGCTCAAGGAGCACGGCCTGGCGCGCCCGGCGCTGGAAAAGGCCATCGAGACGGTGCGCGGCGGCCAGAGCGTCGGCAGCCAGGAAGCCGAAGGCCAGCGCGAATCGCTGAAGAAGTATTGCCTCGACCTGACCGAACGCGCCCGTCAGGGCAAGCTCGATCCGGTGATCGGTCGTGACGACGAGATCCGCCGCGCCATCCAGATTTTGCAGCGGCGCTCGAAGAACAATCCGGTGCTGATCGGCGAACCGGGCGTCGGCAAGACCGCCATCGTCGAGGGCCTGGCACAGCGCATCGTCAATGGCGAGGTGCCGGAGACGCTGAAGGACAAGAAGGTGCTGAACCTCGACATGGCTTCGCTCTTGGCCGGTGCCAAGTATCGCGGCGAGTTCGAGGAGCGCCTGAAGGCGGTGCTGAAGGAGGTGGCGCTCGACGAGGGCCGCATCATCCTGTTCATCGACGAATTGCACACCATGGTCGGCGCCGGCAAGGCCGAGGGCGCCATCGACGCCGGCAACATGCTCAAGCCGGCGCTGGCGCGCGGCGAGCTGCACTGCATCGGCGCCACCACGCTCGACGAATATCGCAAGTACATCGAGAAGGACGCGGCGCTGGAGCGGCGCTTCCAGAAGGTGCTGGTCGACGAACCGAGCGTCGAGGCGACCATCGCCATCCTGCGCGGCTTGCAGGAGAAGTACGAAATCCACCACGGCGTGGACATCACCGATCCGGCGATCGTCGCCGCGGCGGAGTTGTCGCATCGCTACATCACCGACCGCTTCCTGCCCGACAAGGCCATCGACCTGATCGACGAGGCGGCGGCGAAGATCAAGATGGAAATCGATTCCAAGCCGGAATCGATGGACAAGCTCGACCGCCGCCTGATCCAGTTGAAGATCGAGCGCGAGGCCGTGCGCAAGGAGAAGGACGAGGCCTCGAAGAAACGTTTCGGCCTGATCGAGGAAGAAATCGCCAAGCTGGCCAAGGAGTATTCCGACCTCGAAGAAATCTGGAAGGCCGAGAAGGCGCAGGTGCACGGCACGCAGCACATCAAGGAAGAGATCGAGAAGCTGCGCGCCGAGATCGCCGACCTCCAGCGTCAAGGGGCCTTCGACAAGCTCGCCGAGCTTCAGTACGGCAAGCTGCCGCAACTCGATGCGCAGTTGAAGGCCGCGGAGAAAGTCAGTGGTGGCGGCACGCCGAACAAGCTGCTGCGCACGCAAGTGGGCGCCGAGGAAATCGCCGAGGTCGTCTCGCGCGCCACCGGCATCCCCGTCGCCAAGATGATGCAGGGCGAGCGTGAAAAGCTGCTGAAGATGGAAGAACGCCTGCATGCCCGCGTGATCGGCCAGGACGAGGCGGTGCGACTCGTGTCGGACGCCATCCGCCGTTCGCGCGCCGGCCTTTCGGACGAGAACCGGCCCTACGGTTCCTTTCTGTTCCTCGGCCCGACAGGCGTCGGCAAGACCGAGCTGTGCAAGACCCTGGCCGAGTTCCTGTTCGACTCGGAGGACCATCTCATCCGCATCGACATGAGCGAGTTCATGGAGAAGCACTCCGTGGCACGCCTGATCGGTGCGCCACCCGGCTATGTCGGCTACGAGGAGGGCGGCTATCTCACCGAGCTTGTGCGCCGCAAGCCGTATTCCGTGATCCTGTTCGACGAAGTCGAGAAGGCGCACCCGGATGTGTTCAACGTGCTGCTGCAAGTGCTCGACGACGGCCGCATGACCGACGGCCAGGGCCGCACCGTGGACTTCAAGAACACCGTGATCGTGATGACCTCGAACCTCGGTTCGCACATGATCCAGCAGATGAGCGGCGACGACTACCAGGTGATCAAGCTGGCGGTGATGGGCGAGGTGAAGACCCATTTCCGGCCCGAGTTCATCAACCGCATCGACGAGATCGTGGTCTTCCATGCGCTCGACGAGAAGAACATCGCGGCGATCGCGCGCATCCAGCTCGGTTATCTGGAGAAGCGGCTGGCGCGGCTGGAGATGAAGATCGAGGTCGACGACAAGGCACTGGCGGACGTTGCCGAAGCCGGTTTCGATCCGGTGTTCGGTGCGCGTCCGTTGAAGCGGGCGATCCAGGAACGCATCGAGAATCCGCTGGCCAAGTCCATCCTCGAAGGCAAATTCGGCGCCAAGGATACGATCCGGATCTCCGCGGCCGGTGGCCAGATCAGCTTCGGGAAGGCGTAACGCAGCGGGAAATCCTGACTGTCCATTATTTGCGACACTGGTTCGCGTCCGCCAACCGACCTACCCTTGGTACAAACCTTGGGAGGTGCCGTGGATAATTCGCTGAAGATTCTCGCCGTGCTCGTTGGCATCGGTTGCTGTTCGTGTGGTGGTGGCGGCGGTGGTGGAGGTAGTGGTGGAGGTAGTGGCGCTGCCGGCGGCAGCAGTTCCGGCGCAACGACCTACACCGATCCGCACACGAATTGGCAGGCCGGCCCGGCTGCCGGCAATCCGGCCGGAAGTTATCCGGTTCCCGCCGCGGCCGGGGCGGAAGATGTCTCGTCCCCGGATCATGTCGTCGGCTCCGGTACGGCGGCGAGCTGCACGGCTGCCGCGTTCATTCAGGCGGTGGCGCAAGGCGGGAAGATCACCTTCAACTGCGGCGCCGATCCGGTCACCATTACGCTGGGCAGTCCGGCCCGGGTGTTCAACGACAAGCCCGACGTCGTCATCGACGGCGGCGGCCTGGTCACGCTCAGCGGCGGCGGCGCCACCCGCATCCTGTACATGAACACCTGCGACCCGAACCAGGTGTGGACGACCAGCCATTGCCAGGATCAGGCGCAACCGCGGTTGACGGTGCAAAACCTGACCTTCATCGACGCCAACTCCATGAACGAATCCACCTATGACGGCGGTGGCGCCATCTGGGTCCGGGGCGGGCGCTTCAAGGTCGTCAACAGCCGTTTCTTCAACAACGTCTGCGCCAGCACGGGGCCGGATGTAGGGGGGGCGGCCATCCGGGTCTTCAGCCAGTATCAGGGGCTGCCCGTCTATGTGACGAACAGCACCTTCGGCGGCGCGGCCGGCTACGGCAATACGGGCGCCAATGGCGGCGCCATCAGCAGCATCGGGGTTTCCTGGACCATCTACAACAGCCTGTTCTCCCACAACAAGGCGATCGGCAACGGCGGCAACCCCGCGCAGTCGGGAACGCCCGGCGGCGGCAGCGGCGGCGCCATCTACAACGACGGCAACACCATGACCCTCGCCCTCTACGGAAGCCTTATCGAACACAACGAAGTCAACGCCTACGGGTCGGCGATCTTCTTCGTCACCAACGACCACACGGGCTCGCTGCACATCGAGGATTCGGTGATCCGCAACAACGTCGGCGGTTCGTGGTATACCTTGCCGGGAATCTCCATGCACAGCGATACGGCAAGGCAGATCATCAACTCGACCATCCAGTGATCAACAACCATAGCGCGTGAAGCGTTCGGCTTTCCTGCTTGTCCTCCTGACCGCCGTGGCCGGCACGGCATCGGCCGCGCCGATCGTGCCGCCGCATCTCGGCCCGCCGGGACAGGACGAATACCGCGAGTTCCTCGAAGCCCCCGACCATCGCGCATTTGCCATCGCGCCGGGAGGTGCGTGGGGCTGGGCGTCGGCGGAGCCCTCGGCCAGGGCTGCCGAAGAGAAGGCGCTGGCGATCTGCCAGGGCCAGACCGAGCAGCGCTGCGTGAGCTACGCGGTCGACGAAAAGACGGTGTTCGATGCCACCAGCTGGCCGCGCCTGTGGCCCAATGCCAGCGCCGCCCAGGCGAAGCGGGCGAAGTCGGGCAAGGCGCTCGGCCAGCGCATGCACGACCTCGCGTTCAGGGATGCGCAGGGCCAGCCACGCCAGCTTTCGTCGATGCGCGGCAAGGTCGTGGTGCTCCATTTCTGGGGCGCGTGGTGCCCGCCCTGTCGGCGCGAAATGCCCGACTTGCAGAAAGTCGGGCAGGCACTCGCGGACCGGGCCGATGTCGCCTTCGTGATACTCCAGGCCCGCGAGAAATTCGAGGTTTCACGGCAGTGGGCACAGCGGCAGAACATCGAGCTGCCGCTGGCCGATTCCGGTTCGGCGGGCGAGGAGGACGCGGGTTTCCGGCTGGCCGGCGGGGGCCGGATCGCGGATCGGGAGATCGCCAGCCGTTTTCCGACCACCTACGTGATCGATCAGCGCGGGCTGGTGCTCTTCTCGCACGTCGGCCCGATCCCCGACTGGTCGCAATATGAAGCCTTCCTGAGGGATGCCGCGGGCCGCCGGTTCCCTTGATATCGGTCAACGGCAAGCCAGTGCCTTGCACTATCCTGAGCGCTGGAGGATCCGGGGGGATTCCGGTTTTGAGGGGGTTCAAATGCAATTTTCTTCGCAACGGTTAATTCGTTTGTCGATTTGTGCGGCGCTGGGCGCCGTCAGCCTGGCAGCCTCGGCCTACGACGGCGATCTCAAGCGGGGACGGCTCTACTTCCGGCAGATCTGCACGACCTGTCATCAGCAGATGATGGGCAAGGCCATCGCGCCCAACGAGCGTCTGAAGGCGGACTGGACGGCCTATATCAAGGCCGACAAGCACGACAAGACCGGCAAGAGCAATCCTTCCGTCAAGTACTTCACGACCAAGGCTTATCGCGAGACCATCAAGGGCAGCAACAAGGCAGCGGAGAAATTGCT
This sequence comes from Rhodocyclaceae bacterium, assembly GCA_016880655.1. GTDB lineage: Bacteria > Pseudomonadota > Gammaproteobacteria > Burkholderiales > Rhodocyclaceae > Fen-999. The sequence goes on along the minus strand of JAEHDA010000206.1, from coordinate 531 downwards.
CAATGCCAACGATGCCGAGCTCTACGCCGATGTCCAGGCGTGGCTGCAATACAGCGCCAAGGATTCCGACAATCCGTCCGGCTGCCAGTAGGCCGAGCCGCATCGAGGAGGATGGATCATGACTACTGAAACCGCATCGGGCGGTCTGTTCGCTCGCCTGTCCGCCTCGCCGTTCGGCGAAGGTTTGCGCAAGGACTATCGGGAAATCTTCGTCGAGCAATGGTCGCCTTACCTCGGCGCCATCCTGATGGTCGCCATCCTCGCGGCGCTCATGATCAGCGGCCAGTTCTGGGGCATCTTCGGCGGCCTCAAGCTGTGGGGCGACTGGTTCAACAACGCCATCGGCCTCGGCCCGCTGCTGGGCGTCAAGGCCGATCTGGAAAGTCCGCTGTCGCATCGCATGTCGCTGATGAACGCGGCGCTGATTCTCGGCGCGTTCGCGGCGGCGCTGCTCTCGCGCCAGTTCGCGCTCAACCGGGCGCCGAACCTGGAATACATCTGGGGCGCGCTCGGTGGCACGCTGATGGGCAT
>JAEHDA010000205.1 GCA_016880655.1 Rhodocyclaceae bacterium | reverse complement strand
TCAGCGCCCAGCCGGCCGGGCCGGTGGCGGCGCTGTAGATGATGTCCGACATCACCATGCGCTCGCTGTCGCGGTTGAAGCGCATGCCAAGGAACAGGTAGCGCTTGTCGCGGCGCAACTCCTTGACGTAGGCCGGCACGGCGAAGCCGCCCATCAGCTCCGTGATGTAGTCGACATAGTCGGCGTCGGAGGCGATGTAGGTCGATTCCGGCCTGGGCGCGCCCATCGGCTTGAACAGGAGCGGCAGGCCGAGCGCGGCCTGGCCGGGCAGGATGGCGCTGTAGTGCGCGCCGTCCCAGGCGAACAGCTTGAAGCGGAAGTCGGTGCCGCCGAGGCGCGCGCAGCCAAGCACCAGCGTGTGCGGCACGTCGGCGTAGGAATCGAGCAACTGCGTGTCGCGGTTGATGTCGACCACGTAGGCCGGCTTGATGGCCTTCAGCCAGTCATGCACGGCGCTGCGCGTCCAGGGCGCGTTGTAGGTGGCGTCGAGGAACTTGGTGACGGCCGAGCGGCCGCGCTTGAGTTCGACGTTCATCGCGGCGCGCGGGAACTCGTACATCAGCTTGGGCGACATCGGCCGGCCAGAGTTCATGGCCAGGATCAGTTCGTCGCTGGTCGCGGGCATGGGGACGCCGGTCTGGGCATGGCGCACGTCCGCGAGCACGCCGGCACCGAGGTAGGGAACGATGCTGCCGCCGGTCAGGCCGGCAGACCAAGTGTCGCGGAGTTTTGTCGGAATCATGTCATCTCCTTGGGATTGCGAGATGACGTGCAAGAATCAGACCGGATCGGCCATCTGCTTCAGAAGCCCTGAAACAACAGGTCCAAGGCGGAGACGATTTCGTGGCGGCTGTCGGCGAGGTTGTGTACCGGCAGCTTGAGGATGGGCGCCGGGATGGCGGCCATGAACTGGGTGACCATGACGACCTTTTCACCGTCGATCAGGAACACCGGATTCAAGGTGTTGGCGGGCGCAGGCGCAGTCGCCACGGGCATGAGCGGGACGACGACGCGGGTGTTGAGGTGGTCCAGCAGATCGGCCTGAACATCGAGCAGATAGCCCTCGCCCTCGGGGTTCCTATAGGCGACGAAGCGCGTCATCAGAAGCTCCGGTATTTCGCGAGAGGCAGACCGTGCTGCTCCACAAAGGCATTGGAGCTTTCGAGGGCTGCCTGATTGGTCTCGCGCCAGAGGCGGGCGCGCTGTTCCGCCACGGCGCTTGCCAAGCCCGCTTCGGCCGCCTTGGAAATGTTGATGCGCAGGCTTTTGGCCTCGGCCAGAAGGGCTTCGTTGAGAGATACGTTGGTCGCCCTGCGGGCTTTGTCAGGGGTGGATCGGACGGCTGCTGACATGTTGATCTCCACATTGATGCGCATAATATATGCACATTAGTACGCGCATTATAGATGGCATCCTACGGAAAGGGGCCGATCCCCCCCCCCCATTACTACAGCGTGCGCATCGTGACCTCGTACGCACCGCCGATGACCAGATGCTCATCCTCGCCCTTGAGCGCATCCGGCAGCAGGTGGCAGTGGAAGAACACCTTGGCGGTTGGCACCTCGACCTCGACGATGTGGTCGCCAAATTCGCTGGCGCGCTCGCGGGAGCTGGTGAATGAGGTCAGGTTGTTGAACAGCACGACTTGCCTCTTGCCGTCGCTCGACAATACTTCGTGTTCGCCGATGCGGTTGATGCCACGGTACAAAGTCAGCCGTGGCGGCACGCCGGGCCGCGCATATTCATACTGGCAGAAGGCATAGAGCAGGTCGAGCTGGGCCTCCAGCGCGTTGGTACCGGAGATGCCGGCGGCACGCATTTCCTCGTAACGGCGCCAGGCGGGGCCGGTGAAGTCGCGCAACGGCTCGCCGTGGAAGCGCGGCAGCAGGCCGAAGCGCGACTCGACCCAGCCCTTGAGCACCGCGCCTTCGCGGCCGTCGGCATCGAAGCTCCAGCCGCGCAACACGCGCATCCAGTTGGCCTTGGCCCTTTTCTTCGAGTGTTCGTCGAACCCCGCGTCTTCGAGGTGATCGAGACGGAAATGCGCGGCGACGTACTCGCGGAACAGCCGCGCCCGCTCGTCGGCAGCGTCGGTTGCCGCGAGGAGGTGAAAGAGGTCGGCGTGCAGTTCGGCGACACCGTCGAGCATCAGCGCGGTCGGATGCTGCTGGAAGGTGAGGCTGCCCAGAATCACCGCCGGCAGGTTGCAGCGATTGATCGGCAGCCGCGCGTAAGGAGGGAGCGATGGAGCGGAATTGTCGCGACTGCTACAAACACCGGTGGCCGTGTCGTGCTTCGTCGTGGCGGCGTCGTTCGCGATTAGCCCATTCATTTCAGTGTATTAGGGACGTTTGGTGCCGGTGGCACGCTCCTTGCCATTTACCTGTCGGGAACACGGGATTTGCCCAGCACCCAACAGATTTCTGACATAGGAGATTGCATCATGGCAAAGCTGCGTCAATGCGCCATCTACGGCAAGGGTGGCATCGGCAAGTCTACCACCACGCAAAACCTCGTCTCGGCCCTGGCCGAAGCCGGCAAGAAGGTCATGATCGTCGGCTGCGACCCCAAGGCCGACTCGACCCGCCTGATCCTGCACAGCAAGGCGCAAACCAGCGTCATGCAGCTGGCTGCTGAGGCCGGTTCGGTGGAAGACCTCGAACTCGAGGATGTGATGAACATCGGCTACGGCGGCGTCAAGTGCGTCGAGTCCGGCGGTCCTGAGCCCGGCGTCGGTTGCGCCGGCCGCGGCGTCATCACCGCCATCAACTTCCTCGAAGAGGAAGGCGCCTACGACGAGGAACTCGACTTCGTCTTCTACGACGTGCTCGGCGACGTGGTCTGCGGCGGTTTCGCCATGCCGATCCGCGAGAACAAGGCCCAGGAAATCTACATCGTCTGCTCCGGCGAGATGATGGCCATGTACG
>JAEHDA010000204.1 GCA_016880655.1 Rhodocyclaceae bacterium | reverse complement strand
CGGTTCGGAAACCTCGGCCGCGCCCGAGGTGCCACCGGCGGTGTATTCGGCGCTGCCGCCGAGTTCAGGTGTCGATGCCGAAGGCCTGCGCAGCTACCGACTGGCCCTGGCGCGCGAAGCCCGGCGCTACAAGCGTTATCCCACCAGGGCGATCGAGGCGGGCTGGAGCGGCACCGCTGAACTGCGGGTGAGCGTCACGCCGGGTCGGGGCGCGCCGGTGGCGCAACTGGCGAAATCGAGCGGCCATGCGGCGCTCGATGAAGCCGCGCTGGAGATGTTGCGGTTGGCCATGCCGGCTACGCCGGTTCCCGCTCCCTTGCAGGAGCGGGCCTTCTCGGTCGACCTGCCGATCGTCTTCGAACTACCCGAGTGAAGCGGCCGGGCTGGCCGTGCCGGAAGGCGCGGGCGCGGCGGCTTCGTCGAAGACCAGCTTGATCTTCTCGTCGCCATCGAGGTCGATGGTGACCCTGCCGCCATGCAGCAAGCGGCCGAACAGCAGTTCGTCGGCAAGCGCGGAGCGGATCGAATCCTGGATCAGTCGCGCCATCGGCCGCGCACCCATCAGCGGGTCGAAGCCCTTGTCCGCCAGCCAGGCGCGCAGGGTGTCGGTGAAGATCGCTTCCACCTTCTTCTCGTGCAACTGGCCTTCGAGCTGCATCAGGAACTTGTCCACCACGCGCAGGATGACCTCGGTGTCGAGCGGCTTGAAGGAGATGATGCCGTCGAGGCGATTGCGGAACTCGGGCGTGAAGGTGCGCTTGATGTCGGCCATCTCGTCGCCGGCTTCCTTGCTGGTGGTGAAGCCGATCGAGGCCTTCTGCAAGGCCTCGGCGCCCGCGTTGGTGGTCATGACGATGACGACGTTGCGGAAGTCCGCCTTGCGGCCGTTGTTGTCCGTCAGCGTGCCGTGGTCCATCACCTGGAGCAGGATGTTGTAGATGTCCGGATGCGCCTTCTCGATCTCGTCGAGCAGCAGCACGGCGTGCGGCTTCTTGGTCACCGCCTCGGTAAGCTGGCCGCCCTGGTCGAAGCCGACATAGCCCGGAGGCGCACCGATCAGCCGACTGACCGCGTGGCGCTCCTGGTATTCGGACATGTCGAAGCGGATCAGTTCGATGCCCATGCAGTAGGCAAGCTGGCGTGCCACCTCCGTCTTGCCGACGCCAGTGGGGCCGGAGAACAGAAAGCAGCCGATCGGCTTCTGCGGATTGCCCAGCCCCGAGCGCGACATCTTGATGGCGCGCGCCAGCGCATCGATGGCCGGATCCTGGCCGAAGACCACGGTCTTCAAGTCCCGGTCGAGGTTCCGCAGTGCCGAGCGGTCGTCCGCCGAAACATGCTGGGGCGGAATGCGCGCGATCTTGGCGACGATGTCCTCGATCTCCTGCTTGCCGATGACCTTCTTCTGCTTCGACTTGGGCAGGATGCGCTGCGCGGCGCCCGCCTCGTCGATGACGTCGATGGCCTTGTCGGGCAAGTGACGGTCGGTGATGTACTTGGCGGAAAGTTCGGCAGCATTGGTGATGGCCGCCGCCGAGTACTTGACGCCGTGGTGTTCCTCGAAGCGGGTCTTGAGGCCGCGCAGGATCGACACCGTCTCAACGACGCTGGGTTCGTCGACGTCGATTTTCTGGAAGCGTCGCGACAGGGCATGGTCCTTCTCGAAGACACCGCGGAACTCGTTGTAGGTCGTGGCGCCGATGCACTTCAGTGCGCCCGAGGACAGCGCGGGCTTGAGCAGGTTGGAGGCGTCGAGCGTGCCTCCCGAGGCAGCACCCGCGCCGATCAAGGTGTGGATCTCGTCGATGAACAGTATCGCGTCGGGATTGTCGGCGAGTTGTTTCAGCACGCCCTTCAGGCGCTGCTCGAAGTCGCCGCGATACTTGGTACCGGCAAGCAGCGCGCCCATGTCGAGCGCGTAGACCGTCGCCTTGGCCAGGATGTCCGGCACCCGGCCCTCGATGATGCGCTGGGCCAGGCCTTCGGCGATGGCGGTCTTGCCGACGCCGGCCTCGCCTACCAGCAGCGGGTTGTTCTTGCGCCGCCGGCACAGCGTCTGGATGACCCGCTCCAGTTCCTTCTCGCGGCCGATCAGCGGGTCGATCTTGCCGACCAGCGCGGACTGATTGAGGTTCTGGGTGAAATTCTCCAGTGCGCCCGCCTGCTGTTGCCCCTCCGCCTCCGGCTCGGTCGCGTCTTCGCCCTTGTGCGCGGGCTGCGGATTCCTGGTTATGCCGTGGGAAATGAAGTTCACCACGTCGAGGCGCGAAATGCCCTGCTTCTGCAGGAAGAACACCGCATGCGAATCCTTCTCGCCGAAGATGGCGACCAGCACGTTGGCGCCGGTTACCTCCTTCTTGCCCGAGGACTGCACATGAAGGATCGCACGCTGGATCACGCGCTGGAAGCCGAGCGTCGGTTGGGTGTCGATTTCTTCGCTGCCGGCCACGGTCGGCGTGTGCTGGTCGATGAAGGTCGCCAGTTCCTGGCGCAACTCGTCGATGTCGGCGGCGCAGGCGCGCAGCACCTCGGCAGCCGAGGGATTGTCGAGCAGGGTCAGCAGCAGATGCTCGACGGTGATGAATTCGTGGCGTTTTTGGCGTGCCTCGACGAAGGCCATGTGGAGGCTGACTTCAAGTTCCTGGGCAATCATTCAACTTTCCTCCATCACACACGCCAGCGGATGCTGGTGCTGCTGCGCGAAAGCAGTGACCTGTTCCACTTTGGTCGCCGCGACATCGCGGGGGAACACCCCGCAAACACCTTTGCCTTCGCGATGTACCTTGAGCATGACCGCGGTGGCCTGCTCCCGGTTCATTCCAAAAAACTGCTGCAGGACAACCACAACGAAATCCATCGGCGTGAAGTCGTCGTTCAGGATCAGAACCTTGTAAAGAGGCGGCGCCTTGACCTGCGCCCGCTGCGGTTCAAGTACGACGTTGCCTTCGCGCGACGGCTTCTGTGTTGCCATAATTTCATTCTAATGCCAATCATCGAGGCTTCAACATGGCCGTCAACAGGGGAATAGCGGCCAGTTCGGGGCCCAATTTCGGCGGCTCGCGTCGTTCCGTCTTGTTGTCGTGCAGCAAAGAATTTTCTTGACGCTGTTCTGGGATTTGCGTAAAAAACATGGCGTGTTTGGTTCAAGCCTCGCCGCTGTGCTGTTTCAGGAATCGCCCCGCTGTCCTTCAGTATGCTGATTTACCGCTTGGCTTCCTAGGCTGTAGAGAACTTGCAACACAAACATGTTCCGGCGTGTTTTTTGCGCCGGTGTGTTTTTCGTTTTTAGGGAAGAGGGTTATGGCACTAGGTACCGTCAAGTGGTTCAACGACTCCAAGGGTTTCGGCTTCATCACGCCGGAGGATGGCAGTGAGGATCTGTTCGCACATTTCTCGGCCATCAACATGGCTGGCTTCAAGACCCTGAAGGAAGGCGAGAAAGTTTCCTTTGACGTCGTGCAGGGCCCCAAGGGCAAGCAGGCGTCGAATATTCAGAAGGCCTAACCGGCCCGACTGAATGTAAAAGGCCTGCCAGGCAATGCCTGGCAGGCCTTTTTTTCTCTGCTGCGGTCAAATCACATGCGGTCGATCATCGCTTGGCCGAAGGCCGAGCATTTCACTTCCGTGGCGCCCTCCATCAGGCGCGCAAAGTCGTAGGTGACGACCTTGTCGCCGATAGCGGCTTCCATGGCCTTGACGATCAGGTCGGCCGCTTCCTTCCAGCCCATGTGGCGCAGCATCATCTCCGCCGACAGGATCAGCGAACCCGGATTTACGTAGTCCTTGCCCGCATATTTCGGGGCCGTGCCGTGCGTCGCCTCGAAGCAGGCGTACTGGTCGGAGATGTTGGCGCCCGGGGCGATGCCGATGCCACCCACCTGCGCCGCCAGGGCGTCGGAAATGTAGTCGCCGTTGAGGTTGAGCGTGGCGATCACGTCGTACTCGGCGGGGCGCAGCAGGATCTGTTGCAGGAAGGCATCGGCGATGACGTCCTTGATGACGATCTCGCGGCCGGTCTTCGGGTTCTTGAACGAGCACCACGGGCCACCGTCGATCGGCTGGGCGCCGAACTCGTTCTTAGCCAGGGCATAGCCCCAGTCGCGAAATCCGCCTTCGGTGAACTTCATGATGTTGCCCTTGTGCACCAGCGTCACCGACTTGCGGTCGTTGTCGATGGCGTAGCGCATTGCCGCGCGCACCAGGCGCTCGGTGCCTTCCTTCGAGACCGGCTTGATGCCGATGCTCGAGGTGGCGGGGAAGCGGATCTTCTTGACGCCCATCTCGTCCTGCAGGAACTTGATGATCTTCCTGGCGCCATCGCTTTCGGCCAGCCATTCGATGCCGGCGTAGATGTCCTCGGTGTTCTCGCGGTAGATCACCATGTCGGTCCTGGTGGGGTCCTTGAGCGGCGAGGGTACGCCCTTGAAGTAGCGCACCGGCCGCACGCACTGATAAAGGTCCAGTTCCTGGCGCAGCGCGACGTTGAGCGAGCGGATGCCGCCGCCGACCGGCGTGGTCATCGGCCCCTTGATCGAGACCGAATACTCCTTCAGCAATGCCAGCGTTTCTTCGGGCAGCCAGACGTCGGGGCCGTAGAGGCGCGTTGCCTTCTCGCCGGCGAAGACTTCCATCCAGGAAATCTTCTTCTTGCCGCCGTAGGCCTTGGCCACGGCGGCGTCGACGACCGCCTTCATGACGGGTGTGATGTCCACGCCGATGCCGTCGCCCTCGATGTAGGGGATGATCGGATTGTCGGGTGTGGGCTGGCCAGGAACGATCTTCTGGCCGGCGGGAATCTTGACGGGGGATGTACTCATGGCCTGCTCCAGCTCCTCTTTGTTGTTGATGGACAGCTAAGCCACTATTATCACGCAAGCCCTGACCCGTCGCCAAACGAAGCCCGCCATGCCTGTCACCGACCCGCACGAAGCCTCATCCCGGCGCATCGCCCAGGTGATGATCGACGGCTTCGACCGGCATTACCGCCTGTTCCGCGAGTGCTCCGCCAGCGCCAAGCAACGCTTCGAGGCGGCCGACTGGCGTGGCGTGCAGGATGCCGTGCGCGACCGGATCGCCTTCTACGACACCCGCGTACGCGAAAGCATCGACCAACTGCACCGGGAGTTCCCCGTCGGCGGCATCGAGGATGCGGTCTGGCAGCGGGCGAAGCTCTACTACATCGGCCTGCTGACCGAACACAAGCAGCCGGAGCTGGCCGAGACCTTCTTCAACTCGGTGTTCTGCCGCGTGCAGCACCGGACCTATTTCCACAACGACTTCATCTTCTTCCGGCCGGCCGTGTCCACCGAGTACATCGAGTCGGACCCTCCCGCCTATCGTTGCTACTATCCGGGCACCCTTGGTTTTCGGGGAGCGCTGCGCCATCTGTTCTCGGACTTCCGCTGGAGCCGGCCTTTCGAGGATATCGAGCGCGACATCGACTACCTGTTCCGCATGGCGCATCAGCAGGTGACCGAGCGGTCCGAGCCGCAGCCGAACCTGCAGCTCCAGGTGCTCGACTCGGCCTTTTATCGCAACAAGGCGGCCTACGTGATCGGCAAGGTCGTCAACGGGACCGAGGAGTTCCCCTTTGCGATTGCCGTGCTACAGACCGGCCGGGGCGAGCTTTTCCTCGATACCATCCTGCTCGACCCGTGGCGGATCGCTGCGCTGTTCTCGCTGTCGCGCGCCTATTTCATGGTCGACATGCAGGTGCCTTCGGCCTACGTGCAGTTCCTCTGTTCGATGATGCCGGGCAAGCCGCGCTCGGAGCTCTACACGATGCTCGGCCTCGGCAAGCAGGGCAAGACCATGTTCTTCCGCGACCTGTTCCATCACCTGCATCATTCCGAGGACCAGTTCGTCGTCGCACCCGGCATCCGCGGCATGGTCATGATGGTGTTCACGCTGCCGTCCTTTCCCTATGTGTTCAAGGTCATCAAGGATGTCTTCGGGCCGACCAAGGAAGTCGATCACGCGACAGTCAGGCGCAAGTACCAGTTGGTCAAGCAGGTCGATCGCGTCGGCCGCATGGCCGATACGCTGGAGTTCTCCTACGCGGCCCTGCCCAGGGCGCGACTGTCCGAAGAACTGCTCGCCGAGCTGCGCCTGCAGGTGCCTTCGCAGCTTGAAGAGGATGGCGACGACCTGGTCATCAAGCACCTCTACATCGAGCGGCGCATGGAGCCGCTCAATCTGTACCTGGACAGGATGGACAAGGCCGGCCGCGAAGACCTGATCGACCAGGTCGTGAAGGAGTACGGTGATGCCATCCGGCAACTGGCGATCGCCAACATCTTTCCCGGCGACATGCTGTGGAAGAACTTCGGTGTCGCCCGTTTCGGTCGCGTGGTCTTCTACGACTACGACGAGATCGAGTGGATGACCGACTGCAACTTCCGTCGCATTCCGCCGCCGCCGAACCCCGAAGCCGAATTGTCCGGGGAGCCGTGGTATTCCGTCGGCCGCCACGACATCTTTCCCGAGGAGTTCGCCACCTTCCTGCTATCGACGCCGAAGGTCCGGCAGTCCTTCATGAAATATCACGCCGACCTGCTCGACGTGGAGTTCTGGCAGCGTACCCAGGCAGCGATCCGGCGCGGCGAGATGCAGGACTTCTTTCCCTATCCGGAGTCGTTCCGCTTCTGTAGCGCATTCGGCGAAGGATGCGAAGCGGGCTGATGTCGCGCGTCATCCTGCTCAACAAGCCCTACGGCGTGCTCTGCCAATTCACATCCGAGGCAGGGCGGGCGACGCTCAAGGACTTCGTTGCCGTGCCCGGCGTCTATGCCGCGGGTCGGCTCGATGCCGACAGCGAGGGCCTGGTGGTGCTCACCGACGACGGCGCCCTGCAGGCCCGCATCAGTCACCCCCGCCACAAGCTGGCCAAGACCTACTGGGCGCAGGTCGAGGGCATCCCCGATGAGGCGGCACTGATGCGCTTGCGCGCGGGTGTCGACCTCGGCGACTTCATCACCAAGCCCTGCCAGGCGCGTGTGATCGACGAACCCGCCGACCTGTGGCCGCGCGTCCCGCCGATCCGCTACCGCGCCGCGATTCCGACCTCATGGGTCGAACTGGTGCTGACCGAAGGCAAGAACCGTCAGGTGCGGCGCATGACCGCCAAGGTCGGCTTCCCGACGCTACGCTTGGTTCGCTGGGCGGTCGGTAGCTGGAATCTCGACGGCCTCACTCCCGGAACCTGGCGCGAGGTGGCGTACCGCCACGGCTGACTTTTACTGGGTGCAGCGTGCGGCGATGTGGGCCAGCGCTTCCTCGACCTGGTCGATCAGGATCAGGCACAGGTCGCCAGGCTGTAGCTTCGCCAGCGCCCGGTCGATGGCGATGAACTCGCCGTTGATTTCCTCGATGCCCTTCGTGCGCGAGGCGTTTTGCAGCCCCTTGCGCAGCAGGCCGATCACTTCGCCGTCGGCGCGACCGCGCTGGCAGGCGTCCTGGTAGAGGATCACTTCGTCGAAGGCGTCGCCGAGGATTTCGGTCTGCTGCGTGATGTCCTCGTCGCGCCGGTCGCCGGCGCCGCTGATGACCACCATGCGTCGCCTGGCCGGCATCGACTCGACGGCCTGTACCAGCGCGTTGATGGCGTCGGGGTTGTGGCCGTAGTCGGCGATCAGCGTTGCGCCGCGATAGTCGAACAGGTTGAAGCGGCCGGGTGCGGTCTGGGCATCGTTGATGAAGCTCGACAGTCCGGCGTGGATGGTCTGCCAGGAGAGGCCCAGCGCCCAGGCGGCACCAATGGCGGCCATGGCGTTCTCGACCTGGAAGCCGATGCCGCCGTGGCGCGTGATCGGGATGTTGGCCAGCGCGACGCGATGTTCGAGCAAACCTTCGGCGGCGACGATGGCGTCGCCGTCGCGATAGAGGACGCGATTGCCCTGCGCGCGGTGCGTGGCCATGATCGGGTGATGGCGGTCGATGGCGAAGTAGGTGACCGTGCCAGGACAATGGTTCGCCATGCGGGCGACGATGGGGTCGGCGGCATTCAGCACCGCCATGCCGCCAGGTGCGACGTTCTCGACGATGACGCGCTTGACCACCGCGAGGTCTTCCACCGAGTTGATGTAGGAGAGGCCCAAATGGTCGCCCATGCCGATGTTGGTGACCACCGCGACGTCGCAGCGATCGAAGGCCAGACCTTCACGCAGTACGCCGCCGCGGGCCGTCTCGAATACCGCGGCGTCGACGTCCGGATGCAGCAGCACGTTGCGGGCGCTCTTCGGGCCGCTACAGTCGCCGGTGTCGATGCGCTTGCCTTCGATGTACACGCCGTCGGTGCTGGTCATGCCCACGCGCAGGCCCTTCTTGGTCAGGACGTTGGCGATCAGCCGCGCCGTGGTGGTCTTGCCGTTGGTGCCGGCGACGGCGACGCACGGGATTCGGGCGTTGTCGCCATGCTCGAACATCATCGAGACGATGGCTTCGCCGACCGCGCGGCCCTTGCCGTAGGAAGGCGAGAGGTGCATGCGCAGGCCGGGTGCCGCGTTGACCTCGACGATTCCACCGCCTTGGTCCTCCAGCGGCTTCAATACGGTGTCGCAGATTACGTCGATGCCGCAGACATCGAGGCCGACCATTTGCGCTGCCGCGACCGCAGCCGAGGCCATGTCGGGATGCACGTCGTCGGTGACGTCGGTGGCGGTACCGCCGGTCGACAGGTTGGCATTGTTGCGCAGGACCACGCGGGCGCCCTTGGCCGGCACCGAGTCGGCGTCGTAGCCCTGCTTGGCCAGCGCCGCCAGCGCGATGTCGTCGAAGCGGATCTTGGTCAGCGACGTGGCGTGGCCGGTGCCGCGCTTGGGGTCCTTGTTGACCTCGTCGACGAGTTGTCGAACGGTGCGCTTGCCGTCGCCGAACACCTGCGGCGGATCACGCCGTGCCGCGGCGACCAGACGGTTGCCGATCACCAGCATGCGGAAGTCGTGGCCGCTCAGGTACTTCTCGACCAGGATCGAGTCGCTGAATTCGGCGGCCGCGGCATAGGCGGCCAATACCTGCTCGCGGGTTTCCAGATTGACCGCGACCCCCTTGCCCTGGTTGCCGTCCTGCGGCTTCACCACCACGGGGCAGCCGACTTCCTGCGCAGCCATCCAGGCGTCTTCGGCGTCGCGCACGGGCCGGCCGCGCGGCACCGACACTCCGCCCGCATGCAGGAGGCGCTTGGTCAGTTCCTTGTCCTGGGCGATCGATTCGGCGATTGCGCTGCTGAGATCCGTTTCTGCCGCCTGGATGCGCCGCTGCCTGCTGCCCCAGCCGAACTGCACCAGGCTTCCCGAGGTCAGGCGCCGGAACGGAACGCCACGGGCGACGGCGGCCTGCACGATCGATCCCGTGCTGGGTCCGAGTCGCTCGTCCTCGTCGAGCTCGCGCAGCTGCGCGAGGGCAGCTGCGGTGTCGAACGGAGCATCGTCGAGCGCGGCGCGACACAGGGACTCGGCCAGTTCCAGAGCCAGACGGCCGACGGCCTCCTCGCTGTATTCGACGACGACCTGATAGATGCCTGGATCGAGTGTCGCGGTGCTGCGGCTGAACGTGACCGGGCAGCCGGCCTGGGCCTGTAGGCCCAGCGCGGCGAATTCCAGGGCGTGGGCCATCGAAATCGACTCGTCATGGCTGGTCGGCGCCAGGAAGCCGATTTCCGGAAAGCGCGCCCGCAGGCGATCCTCGAAACCCGGAATGTCGGCGATCGCCCGCTCTGCCTCGCTGCACGAAGCGATCGCCTCGATGGCGGTATGCCGGCTCCAGAGGTTCGGCCCGCGCAGCGCCCGGATGCGTGAAACTTCCATGGATGTGTGTCCTATGCTTTCCTGGCTGGCCGGACGGCGAGTCCGGCATTGTGGGTGTCGATGCCGGCGCGGATGATGTCCGGCGCAATGGCCAGCGCCCAGGCCGCGGCAGCGGCGGCAGCAAAGGCTGCCGCACCATCGACATTGAGTGCGACGTCGATGGTGGCCGGCGCGCTGACCATGGTCTCCTGGTCGCCGCTGGCAAGGATCAGCGTGCCGTCGCGATAGACCACCGCCCGGCGGCCCTGCGCGCGATGCTCGACGACCACCGGGTTGTTCGCGGCGAGGCTGAAGAAGATCACCTCGCCGTCGCAGAGCGGTGCCAGCGGCGCGACCAGCGGGTCGTCGGCGTTGAGCACGGCCACACCCTCCGCCAGGACGACGTCGACCAGCGTGCGCAGCACGTTGACCAGTTGTTCGGGTGTTTCGACGTAGTGGTCGGCGACTTGTTCGGTCGGGTCGATGTTGGTGACCACCGCCACCTGGCAGCGGTCGTAGGCGAGGCCCTCGGCAAGGATGCTGCGGGCGCCGGTTTCAAGCACGGCGATTTCGACCGCGCGGTTGATCAGCATGCGATGCGAGGATGCCCAGTTCGCGCCGTCGGCCTTGTCCAGGCGACGGGCGCCGAGATACGAGCCTTCGCTACAGGCGAGGCCGATCGGTACACCGGTGAGCTGGATCAGGTCTGAAAGCAGCCGGGCGACGGCCGTCTTGCCCTTGCTGCCGGTGACGCCGACGATAGGGACGCGCCCATCCTCGCCTTTGGGAAAGAGATGATTGGCGATGGCTTCGCCCACGGGGCGCGGTTTTCCCTCCGCCGGCTTCAGGTGCATCAGCAGGCTGGGTCCGGCATTGACCTCGACGATCGCGCCGCGCGTCTCCGTCAGCGGCCGGGAAATATCCTCGGCGACCAGGTCGATGCCCGCGATGTCGAGGCCGACGATTCGTGCCGCCAGTGCGGCTGCGGCGGCGACGTCCGGATGCACGTCGTCCGTCTCGTCGTAGGCGAGGTCGCCCTGGCGCTTGATCAGCACTTCCCGGCCCTTGGCCGGCACCGAATCGGCCGTGAGACCCTGGCGCTCCAGTTCGAGCAGGGCGATCGGTTCCTCGGCGAGCACCAGCGGTTCGAGCGGGAATTCCTCCTCGACGCCGCAGCGCGGATCGCTGTTGATCTGGCTTTCCACCAGTTGCGCGACGGTCGATTTGCCGTCGCCGACCACGGCCTGAACCTTGCCGCGGATGGCCGCGACCATCCTGTTGCCGACCACCAGCAGGCGGTGGGCGTTGCCGCGCACGAAGCGCTCGACCATCACGCCGCTGCCTTCGCCCTCGGCGGCCTCGTAGGCTTTCTCCACTTCGGCGCGCGTGTTGAGGTCGGTGAATACGCCGCGGCCGTGGTTGGCGTCCGTGGGTTTCACCACGACGGGCAGGCCGATGTCCTCGGCGGCGTCCCAGGCGTCGGCGGCGCCGTCGACTTCGCGGCCTTCCGGAATCGGCACGCCGCAGGCGGCCAGCAGGCGCTTGGTCAGGTCCTTGTTGCTGGCGATGCTCTCGGCAATGGCGCTGGTGCGGTCGCTCTCCGCCGTCCAGATGCGGCGGCTGCGCGCGCCGTATCCCAGTTGCACGAGATTGCCCTCGGTGAGGCGGATTGCCGGGATGCCGCGCTCGCCGGCGGCATCGACGATGCAGGCCGTGCTCGGGCCGAGGCAGTGCCGGTCGGCCAGGGTGCGCACTTCGGCGACGGCTGCATCGACGTCGAACGGCCGGTCCTCGATCGCGGCCATGATCAGTTGCCGGGCATGCTCCAGGCAGGCGCGGGTGACTTCTTCCTGGCGCGAGCGCACGACTACCTTGTAGAGCCCGCGCACGGAGGTGCTGCGCGCCTTGCCGAAGCCGGTGCGCTGGCCGGCGAGATTCTGGATTTCGAGCGTGACGTGTTCGAGGATGTGCGCCGCCCAGGTGCCTTCGCGCAGTCGTTGCAGGAAGCCGCCGCGTTCGCCGATGCTGCACTTGTGTTCGATCAGCGAAGGCAGCATGACCATCAGCCGGTCGACGAAGCCGGGCAGGGTATTCGACGGGTAGTCTTCCAGATCGCCGATGTCGACCCATGCTTCGAGGGCCGGACGGTAGGTCCAGATGTTCGGGCCGCGCAGGAGGGTGATGCGGACGATGTCGAGCTTCTTCATGTAATTGTCGGTTCTTGCGGCATCCGGTTCGGAAACGCGCTTTTGCGCAGATAAACGTCAGACGAAACGAATAGTTTACAGGACGCCCGGAAATGGTGCGGAAAAGCGTGTCGGGCGACGGTGTCGGGCAGCGCGGAAGGCGGGCGCGGGTATACTCGCGGCCATGACGCAATCGCAAACGGGCCGTGCTCCGGCAGAACCCACCCCGCTGCCGGAAACCTGGCGTGCTGCCACGGCTGACTTTCTGTCCGGGGGCGAACAGGTTGCCGCCTGGCTGACGCCGGACCTCGACAACAATCTCGATTTCGCCCGGAGCCTGATCGCCGTCACCGACAAGCGCCTGATCGCGCGCGCAGCAGGCGAAGCAGAGTGGCAGTCGTGGCCGTTCCGGCCAAACTTGACGCTGCAAAGCCACGACCACGCGGGTGTGGCGACGCTGGAACTGCGCGATGAGCATGCCCGCCTCGGTTGCTGGCGCTACACGCTGGCCGAAAACGTGCATTCGTTGCGCCTCGTCACCGAGTTCGAGCGACGCCTGAAAAGCCATTGCACCGGCCAGCCGGTGCCGTCGCCCGAGGCCGCAGTCTGCCCCACCTGCAATACGCCGCTGGAGCCGGACCAGGAAGAGTGCCCGGTATGCAGCAAGGTCATCCACACGCCGCCCTCGACCTGGACCCTGTTCCGGCTCTGGCGCTTCGCCAGGCCCTATCAGTGGCAACTGCTGTTTTCCTTCCTGCTGATGCTGGCCGGGACGGCGGCGACGCTGGTGCCCCCTTACCTGACCATGCCGCTGATGGACGAGATCCTGATCCCGTACCAGAACGGCAAGCCGATCGATGTCGACCTGGCCGCGCTCTACCTCGGCGGCCTGTTCGGCGCGGCATTGGTGGCCTGGG
>JAEHDA010000203.1 GCA_016880655.1 Rhodocyclaceae bacterium | reverse complement strand
TTTGCGCCGCGGCCCGACTACCGGCCGCTGACCAAGTTCGAGAGCCGCGGCCTGCGCCTCGGCCACGGCGTCTGGGACGTCGTGTTCAGGCGGCGAGAAACTTAGTCGAGAAAATGCGCGATCAGCCGGTTGAGGAAGCGCTGGCCGAGCAGCGTCGGTGCGATACGATCGGAACTCCTTGCCAGCAGGCCGTCCGCCACCGCCTTGCCCAGCCTGTCCTCGATAGTGGCGAGCGCCAGGCCCGTGCGCTCCTGAAACAATGGCGGCGCGAAGCCGTCGATCAGGCGCAGCGCATTCATCATGAACTCGCCGGCCAGATCATTGCGCGCGATCGGCTGCCAATGGCGCGTCGCCGGATCGGCGAGGTAGTCCTTCGGGTTGCGCGACCGCGCCTCGCGCCGGCCATCGAGCTTCGAGTGCGCGCCGGCGCCGATGCCGAGGTAGTCGCCGAAGGTCCAGTAGTTGAGATTGTGGCGGCACTGCCGGCCCGGCCGGGCGAAGGCCGAGGTTTCGTAGTGCGCGTAGCCGGCTGCCGCAAGCGTCTCTTCGACCATCTCCTGCATGTCGGCGGCCAGATCGTCGTCGGGCAGGTCGGGCGGCGCATGGTGGAAGGCGGTGTTCGGCTCGACGGTGAGGTGGTAGGCCGAGACGTGGCCGGCACCGAAGCCGATCGCAGTCTCGATGTCGCGGCGCGCCTCGGCGAGCGTCTGGCCGGGCAAGCCGTACATGAGGTCGAGGTTCACGCGCTCGAAATGCGCGAGCGCAAGATCGATCGCGCGCTTCGCCTCGTCGGCGGTGTGGATGCGGCCGAGCGCGGCGAGTTTGGCGTCGTCGAAACTCTGCACGCCGAGCGACAAACGCGTCACGCCGGCGTCGCGAAACCCGGCGAACTTCGCCGCTTCGATGGCGCCCGGGTTTGCTTCCAGCGTGATCTCGGCATCGGGCGCAAGAGTCAGCCGTGGTGACACGCCGAGCATTTCCCGGATTCCGGCCGGCGACATCAGGCTGGGCGTGCCGCCGCCGATGAAGACGGTCTGCACCGGCCGTTCCTGGCTGTCGGGCAGTGCCGAGTCGAGGTCGCGCCGCAGCGCATCGATGTAGGCGGCTTCGGGAATGCCGCCCCTGGCCTCATGCGAGTTGAAGTCGCAGTAGGGGCACTTTTTCAGGCACCACGGAACATGGATGTACAGCGAGAGCGGCGGCATGAATGAAAAGGGGCCGCGCCGCGGCCCCTGGGCGGGCAGGTGATCGGCGATCAGAAGCGGTAGGCTGCGCCGGCCGAGATTGCCGGATACCAGCGGTAGCTGCGCAGGTCGCTTTCGGCATCGGCCTGCTCGGCGGCGAGGTCGGCCTGGCAGGCGGCGTTGCAGGCGGCGCTGTCGGAGGTCAGCCTGAACTTCGGCCTGCCCTGATACAGCGCGCCCACGTCGAGGGCGAAACTCCAGCCGGATTGCTTGGCGAAGGCGTTGCCCCAGCCGACACCGAGGTAGGGCGCAGCCTTGTTGAACGTCAGCCGGCCGGTCAGCGTGCCGATGGTCGCCGCCGAGTAATTGTTGCCGTTGATTTCATAGGTGCCGCTGCCGGTAGGCTTGGCAGTCATCTCAAGCCGGTTGTTGTTGTAGAACAAGCCAGCCGAAATGCGGAAGATGCTGTCCTGAATCGGGAAGAGGTCGCCGATCAGCGATGCCGACTGTAGCCTGAACTTGGCGTCGTAGTCGACGCCGCTCTCGGTCTCGCTTGAATACAGGTTGTAGGCGTTGATGCCGAAGCGCAGATTCGCCGTTTCGGTCATGTGGGCGGTCAGTTCGGCGCCCAGCCCGAGTGTGCCGACCTTGCCGGTCAGGGCGATGCCTTCGGCAGCGGCTGCGCCAGGCAGGAGGGCGGCCAGCAGGAATAGGGATTTCTTCATGTTTGGCTCCATTGTGACAACGGCATCAATACTACTCGCCGGGCGGCAGGATTCAAGCCGTCGTCAACTCCCGGACCGCGCGCGCAGTTTGCCGATCAGTTCGGCCAAGGCCTTGCCCCGGTGGGAAATTGCATTCTTCTTCTCGGCGGCCAGTTCGGCGCCCGTGCAACCGAATTCCGGCAACCAGAAGTAGGGGTCGTAGCCGAAGCCGTTCTGGCCGCGCGGCGTGTCGATGATCTCGCCGTGCCATTCGCCTTCGGCGATGATCGGCTGCGGATCGTCGGCATGCCGGACGAAGACCAGGATGCAGTAATAGTGAGCGCGCCGGTTGGGCTGCCTGGCCAGGTCGGCGATCAGCTTCTCGTTGTTGCGCTGGTCCGATTTCGGCTCGCCCGCGTAGCGCGCCGAGAAGACGCCGGGTGCGCCGCCGAGCGCATCGACGCAGATGCCCGAGTCGTCGGCCAGCGCCGGCAGGCCGGTGAGGCGGGCAGCGTGTCGCGCCTTGGCGATGGCGTTCTCGACGAAGGTGAAGTGCGGCTCCTCGGCTTCCGGCACGTTGAACTGCGCCTGCGGCAGTACCTCGAAATCGACCGTGGCGAGCAGGGCGGCGAACTCGCGCAGCTTGCCCGGATTGTTGGAGGCGAGGATGAGTTTTTTCATGGTCAAAGCTCCGCGCGGGAATGCACCCGGTGCAGCGCGCCTGGCAGGTTGTTGGTTCGGGCGAGCAGGTAGCGGCCGAGGCCGTCCAGGAACTCCTGGGTGATGCCATCCGGATCGCAGGTGAATGCGGCGATACCGAAACCTTCGAGGTTGCGGCTGAGGACGTCGACGCGGCCGCTGTCGTAATTGGCGCCGAAGGTGATCTGCACCGGGAAATCGGCCGCCAGCTGCATGACGATCTCGCCTTGCTCGACCACGCCGTCGAGGTCCATGCCCTCGGCGGTACGCAGGTCGAGGATGTGCATGTCCTTCTTGAACGCGGCCAGCTTGTTCCAGGCCAGCGTGACCGTTACCGGCGCAGGGGCCGCCAGGCGAACCCTGAAGGCGACGAAGTCGAGCAGCGCCGCTTCCGACAGGCTGTCCCGCCGCGACTTGACCATGGCCTCCTGCCAGCGGAGGTCGTCATAGGAGGTCTGGCTGTCGAGGCGGTAGGTGCGGCCGATCGCCGGTGCCAGCGTGTTGGCGTGGCGGCAAAAGACGTCGAAGAAGCGGAACACGCGGTCGAGCGCCTCGTGGATGCGGCGGTCGTCGATCGCTCGACGGGAAGTGCGGTTGCCGCTCTTCTCATTCGCTTCGGCCGCCAGCTCGGCCAACAAGCCGCCGACGGCGGGGGTGGCCGGCGCGGCCGGAGTCGCCTCCGGTAGCGCTTCCGGTGCCGTTCCCACTGGGGGTTGCGCAATCCGGGGCTTGGGGATGGCTACAACCGACTCCGCAGCGACCGGTCGCAGTTGGCGCAACCGCTCGACCTCCAGGCGCTTCTCGAAATCGGCCATGGAGGAGTCGATGTCTTCCATAAGGGCGCGAATATCGTCGTCCAGCGAAGGCGAGGTGTCCAGGGGGCTGAAACGGCTCATGCCGGCGTGTCTCCAGGCTACGAAGCCAGCGACTGCTTCTGCGCAGAGATGATAGTTGATATTCCCGCCGTGGCGAGATCGAGCAGGGTTTCCATCTCGGCACGGCTGAACGGCGCGCCTTCGGCCGTGCCCTGCACTTCCACCAGACCACCACTGCCGGTCATGACGACGTTCATGTCGGTGTCGCAGGCGGAGTCTTCGTCATAATCGAGGTCGAGTACCGGTTTGCCTTCGAAGATGCCGACGGAAACGGCGGCGACGAAGTCGCGCATCGGACTGGCGGCGAGCTTGCCGGCCGCGACCAGCTTGTTGCACGCCTCGTGCAGGGCGATGCAGGCGCCGGTGATGGAGGCGCAGCGCGTGCCGCCGTCGGCCTGTAGCACGTCGCAGTCGAGCGTGATCTGCCGTTCGCCCAGGGCGGCGAGGTCGGTGACGGCGCGCAGGCTGCGGCCGATCAGGCGCTGGATTTCCTGGGTGCGCCCGGACTGCTTGCCCTTGGCAGCTTCGCGCGCGGTGCGGGTGTGCGTGGAGCGCGGCAGCATGCCGTACTCGGCGGTGACCCAGCCCTGGCCCCTGCCCTTGAGGAAACCCGGAACGCTCTCCTCGACGCTGGCAGTGCACAGCACCCTGGTGTTGCCGAAGGCGACCAGCACGCTACCTTCGGCATGCATGGTGTAGCCGCGCGTGATGGTCAGGCTGCGCAATTCATCGGGCCGGCGGCCGCTGGGTCTCATGGTACGGCTCTCCTATTTCTTCGAAAACTTGTTGATGGCGTTGCGGATCTCGTCGATCGCGCGTTCGATGTCGTCGTCGGTCAGTTCGGTGTCGCGCAAGCGCGCCTTGTCGAAACCCTCCATCAACGTGGTGTGGGCATCGAGCGGCATTGTTTGCGTCTCGATCAATATGGTGGTCGGGTCGCCGCCGTAATCGTCTTCCCAGGCGACCGCGATCACCGACAGGTTGTCCTGGCCTTCGCCGCCGAGTTCCTCCACCATGTCCATCAGCTGCGGGGTCATGGCCATGACGCTGCCGCGGCCGTAGCCCTGCACCAGAGCCTCGTTGCCGAGCGGCGCCCAGAAACCGTCGGAGCAAATCACTATCGTGTCGCCGGCCAGCAGCGGCGTCTTGCGCGAGAAGTCGATCTGCGGCGCCATCTCGCCGCCCAGGCAGGCATAGACGCGGTTGCGGGCCGGATGGTGCAATGCCTGCTCCTCGGTGATCAGGCCGTCGTCGACCATCATCTGCACGCGCGAATGGTCGCGGGTACGGCTATGGATGCGCTTGCCGCGCAGCAGGTAGAGCCGGGAATCGCCGACATGGGCCCAGTAGGCGAGGTTGTCCTGGATGATGCAGGCGACGCAGGTGGTGCGCGGTGCATCGGGCAGGTCGCGCTCGACGGCATAGTCGAGGATGGCGTTGTGCGCATTGGCGAGGCCGCTGGCCAGGAACTGGAGCGGATCCTCCAGCCGCGGCCGCGCCTCCCGCTGGAAGTGCTCGGTCAGGTACTGCACAGCGATCTGCGCGGCGACCTCGCCGTGCAGGTGGCCACCCATGCCGTCGGCAAGCACCATCAGCAGCGCTTCGCGCGAGTAACAGTGGGCGAGCCGATCCTGGTTGTTGCGCCGCTGGCCGATGCGGCTTTCCTGGTAGATGGTGAATTTCATTTGCGGAGAAAGAACTTCAGGCTCTGGCCCAGGCTGTCGACCCAGGAAGGTTCTTGAACCACATGGTGACGCTCGGCCAGCGCCCTTTGCAGGACGAAGACGCTGGCCGGCCGCGCAGCGGAATCGAGCACCATGCACCAATCGACCACTTGCAGGAGTTGCTTCGAATACTTGTCGCCCCAGCGCTTTTCCGCAGGCTGCAACAGGTCGCGCTCCAGCCGCTTGTCGGCGGCGGGCGGTGATCCGCCGGCCAGGCAGGCGTACATGCTGGCGCCGACGGCGTAAATGTCCGTCCACGGCCCCATCTGCTCGGGGGCCTTGTATTGCTCCGGCGCGGCGAAGCCCGGCGTGTACATCGGCCTGAGGGTCGGCCCGTCGCTGCGCAGGGCCTGGCGGGCGGCGCCGAAATCTAGAAGCACCGGGTTGCCGTCGGTGCGCAGGTAGATGTTGGAAGGCTTGATGTCGAGGTGGAGCAGCTTCTGGGCATGCACCTCGCGCAGGCCGTTGAGCAGGCGCGTGAACACGTTGCGGACGAAGGTCTCGCGTATCTCGCCGCGGTGCTTGTGGATGTGCTCCTGCAAAGTGCGGCCACGCTCGTACTGCATGACCATGTACACGGTCTCGTTGGCGCGGAAGAAGTTCAGCACGCGCACGACATTGGGATGATTGAGGTGGGCAAGTGCGCGACCCTCCTCGAAGAAGCACTTCATGCCGTGCCGGAATGCGCCGAGATGCTCGTCGGAGATGACCGGCGCGACCTGCCCCTCGGCCCGCAGGGCCAGGGAATTGGGCAGGTACTCCTTGATCGCGACCGGTGTGCCATCCTCGTCGTAGGCCAGATAGACGATGGAGAAGCCGCCCAGCGAGAGCTGCCGCTCGATGCGGTAGCGATCCAGCTGGAAGCCGGGCGGCAAGGGATGATTGGTCTGCTGGGCGGGCATGGTTGCTATACTGCACCGGATTGTAGTTCCGGCATGATGCGTTTTGCGCACTTGCCGACACCGAAATTCCGTATTTCCGAAAAGCCGGCGCAGTGCGGAGCCGGCCCCAAAGCGAAACCACCATGATCCAAAGCATGACCGGCTATGCCGCCGGAGACCGTTCCGTCGGCAGTGCGGCGATTCATCTGGAACTCAAGAGCGTCAACTCACGCTTCCTGGATGTCGTGTTCCGGGCCGGCGAAGAGCTGCGCTTCCTCGAGATGCCGCTGCGCGAGGCGCTGGCGGCGCGCGTCCAGCGCGGCAAGCTGGAATGCCGGCTGCATCTGGTGCCGCACCAAGCCGGCGTGTCGCGAGAGCTGACTTTGGACGCCAATCTGGTCGAGCAACTCGGTCGCCTCGAACTGGCGGTGCGCCGCTCCCTGCCGGACGCGGCGCCGCTGTCGGTGGCCGAAGTGCTGCGCTGGCCCGGGATGCTGGGTGACGAGAGCGTGGATCCCGCGCAGATGCAGGCGGAATGCCTGATACTGGCCGGCAGCGTGATCGACGAATTCATCGCCAGCCGGCAGCGCGAAGGGGCCAAGCTGGCCGCCACCATCCTCGAGCGCGTGGCGCGCATGCGTGAACTGGTCGCCCGCGTCGGTCCGATGTTGCCGCTGGCGCTGGCCGACTACCAGCAGCGCCTCGCCGCCAAGCTGCGCGAGGCCGTGGCAGCCCTGGACGAGGAGCGCATCCGCCAGGAGGTCGGTGTTTTCGCCGCGCGCATCGACGTTGCCGAGGAGTTGGCGCGCCTATCCACCCACCTGGACGAAGTGCAGCGGGTGGTCGAGAAGGGCGGCGCCGTCGGCAAGCGACTGGATTTCCTGATGCAGGAGTTGAACCGCGAGGCCAACACGCTGGCTTCCAAATCAGTCTCTGCCGACGTCACCGCCATCGCGCTCGACCTCAAGCTGCTGATCGAGCAGATGCGCGAGCAAGTACAGAACCTGGAGTAGTCGACCATGACCAGCGCCGGAACCCTGATCGTCATCTCCGCCCCGTCCGGGGCGGGCAAGACCACTTTGGTCCGGATGCTGATGGAACGCGATCCGCTGGTGCGACATTCGGTTTCCTACACCACGCGGCCGCCGCGCCCGGGCGAGCAGAACGGCCGCGAGTACAACTTCATCGACATCGCCGCGTTTTCGGCCATGCGCGACCGCGGTGATTTCCTCGAGTGGGCCGAGGTGCACGGCAATTTCTATGGCACTTCGCGCGTCTGGCTAACGGAGCAGATGCAGTCCGGCAGCGATATGCTGCTGGAGATCGACTGGCAGGGCGCGCAGCAGGTGCGCCGCCTGTTCCCGATGGCCGTGACCATTTTCATCCTGCCGCCATCGGTCCCGGAACTGGAACGGCGACTGCGCGGCAGGGGCCAGGATGCCGAGGACGTCATCCAGCGTCGAGTGGCCGCGGCACTGGGCGAAATGCGTCACGTCGGCGAGTTTGATTTTGCTATAATCAACAATGACTTGCAGATGGCGTGCGACGACCTTGTCGCGGCGGTGCGCGCCGTGCGTTTGCGGGTGTCGAGCCAGCGAGCCCGACAGCCCGAGATGTTCCGATTCTTAGAGCAGTAATGACCTGAAGGACTAGCCTCATGGCCCGCGTGACCGTCGAAGATTGCATGAAGAATTTTTCCAACCGTTTTGAGCTGACCCTGGCCGCCACGTATCGTGCGCGCCAGATTGCCATGGGCAGCACGCCGATGGTCGAGGTCGACCGCGACAAACCGACCGTGATCGCCTTGCGCGAACTGGCAGCCGGCAAGTACGGGCCGGAAATCCTCGTTCGCAGCCAGTCCTGATCATGTAGGCGGGGCGGGAACCATGGCGGCCATCCTCCCGTTCTCGCCACGTTTCACCCGGCCGTTGGCGGCCCCGGCCGACGAGCCGAGCATCCTGGCGACCGACCTGCACCCGCCGGTCGATCTTGTCGAGGATCTCGACCGCTTTCGCGCCAACCTCGCTGCCTACCTGAAGCCGGAGGATGTGGCCCAGGTCGAGGCCGCCTACCATTTCTCCGCCGAAGCCCATCGCGGCCAGTACCGCACCAGCGGCGAACCCTACGTTTCCCACCCGCTTGCCGTCGCCGGCACGCTGGCCGCGTGGCGGCTCGATCCGCAGGCGCTGATCGCGGCGCTTCTCCACGACGTGATGGAGGATACCGCCATCACCAAGGCGCAGTTGACCGAGCACTTCGGCAAGACCGCGGCAGAACTGGTGGATGGCGTTTCCAAGCTCGATCGCATCGAGAACCAGTCGTATGAGGAAGCCCAGGCGGAGAACTTCCGCAAGATGCTGCTGGCCATGGCGCGCGACGTCCGCGTCATCCTGATCAAGCTGTCCGACCGCCTGCACAACATGCGTACGCTCGATGCCGTGCGCCCCGACAAGCGGCGTCGCATCGCCCGCGAGACACTGGAAATCTACGCGCCGATCGCCAATCGCCTCGGCCTCAACAACCTCTACCGCGAATTGCAGGAACTGGCCTTCCGCCACCTGCATCCGACCCGTTACCGCGTGCTGGTCAAGGCGGTGCGCCAGGCGCGCGGCAACCGCCGCGAGGTGGTGGGCAAGATTCTCGAAGCGATTCGACGTCGCCTGCCCGAGTGCGGCATCCAGGCCGAGGTGATCGGGCGCGAAAAGCACCTCTACGGCATCTATCGCAAGATGCGCGAGAAGCACCTCTCTTTCTCGCAGGTGCTCGACATCTACGGATTCCGCATCATCGTCAAGGACATCCCGACCTGCTACCTGGCGCTCGGTGCGCTGCACGGGCTGTTCAAGCCAGTGCCCGGCAAGTTCAAGGACTACATCGCGATCCCCAAGGCCAACGGCTACCAGTCGCTGCATACCACGCTGATCGGCCCTTACGGCACGCCGGTCGAGGTGCAGGTCCGCACCGGCGAGATGAACCACGTTGCCGAGTCGGGCGTCGCCTCGCACTGGCTCTACAAGGACGAGCAGGCGCTCTCCGATTTGCAGCAGACGACCCACAAGTGGCTACAGTCGTTGCTCGAACTGCAATCCGCCTCGGGCAATTCGGCCGAGTTTCTCGAACACGTCAAGGTCGACCTGTTCCCCGGCGAGGTATACGTGTTCACGCCGCGCGGCAAGATCCTCGCGCTGCCGCGGGGCGCAACGCCGGTCGATTTCGCCTATGCAGTGCATACCGACATCGGCAATCGCTGCGTCGCGTGCCGGATCAACTTCGAGTCGATGCCGCTGCGCACGGAGCTGAAGAACGGCGATCGCGTCGAGATCATCACCGCCATCTCGGCCAGCCCAAACCCGGCATGGCTGTCTTACGTCGTTACCGGCAAGGCGCGCGCGCAGATTCGCCATTTCCTCAAGACCCAGCAGCAGGAGGAATCGGCAGCGCTCGGCGAGCGCCTGCTCGGCCAGGCCTTGCGCAATTTCGGCCTGCAAGGTGGAGACGTCGATGGCGCGACCTGGGACCGCTTCCTGCGCGAGTCCGCTCCCAAGGGCAAGCGCCAGGTGCTGACCGAGATCGGCCTGGGCGTTCGCCTGCCGGCAATCGTCGCCCGGCGCCTGGCCGAGCTGCGCGACCATGGCGAGCCGTCGGCATCGGGCGAGGCCGAGAACCGCCAGGCCACCGCGATCCTGATCCGCGGCACCGAAGGCGTCGCCGTCCAGCTTGCCAAGTGCTGTCGGCCGATTCCGGGCGATCCGATCGTCGGCGTCATCCGCAAGGGGCAAGGGCTGGTGGTGCACACGCACGACTGTGCGCTGCTGGCGCGTCAGCGCGGCGAACGCAACGACTGGGTGGATGTCGACTGGGAATCCGATGTGCGCGGTTCCTTCGAGGTCGGCATGCGCGTCGTCGTCGCCAACCAGCGCGGCGTGCTGGCGAGAATCGCTGCCGTCATGGCCGAGGAAAACTCCAACATCGTCAACGTCAGCATGGACGACGATCGCGGCCAGACCACTTCGCTCTACTTCACGCTCCAGGTCGCCAACCGCGTGCACCTGGCCAGCATTCTGCGGCGCGTGCGACGCATTCCCGAAGTCGTGCGCATTTACCGGATCAAGGACTGACAAGGAGAATCGGCATGGCGATGTACGAATCGGACCACACCAGGTGGATGCGCGAGTGGCTGGAGAAGCATCCCGAGGAGTTGCAGGTGCAGAAGAGCGGCCGTGCGCTGTGGTGGGACAAGCCGGCGCAGGACCAGGACTCGGTGCGCCGCCTGGCGGCCAGTCGCGTGCCGCAGAAGCCGTATTGTTACGACGTCAATTGACATCGCCGGCCGGGCGGTGCATTCGCCCGGCGTATTGCCACGGCTGACTTTCCGGGCCAGCCCGGGCTCGGGGGCAATTACCGTAGTACGCTACTCAACATATTGAAAGCTTGACTGCGGTCAAGTTAGTCGTTCCCCCATTGGCACTAGGATTTACGTATGGCGCCATAAGGGCGCCATTCAATCTTCGGGGAGCAGCCACTTGAACATTTCCAGCGTCATCGTGCATCCACGGCCGGAAGCGGTCGAGGCGGTGCATGCGCGTCTCGCCGCGCTCGGCGGGATCGAGATCCACGGCGTCGCCGAGGATGGCCGCATGATCGTCACCATCGAAGCCGACGACGACGGAACCATGGCCGATGCCTTCGATGCCATCAACAAGACCGATGGCGTGATGTCCGCGTCCATGGTCTTTCACCAAACCGAATCCGATCCAGACAAGGAGGTCTGACATGCAACTGACACGGCGTGAATTCATCAAGGCCAGTGCCGTAACTGCGGCGGCTGGCGTGGCGGGGATGTCGGTACCGGTTGCCGAGGCCATTGCCGCCCAGGCTGGCGGCGCCGATGGCGTGCGTTGGGACAAGGGTGTCTGCCGCTATTGCGGCACCGGTTGCGGTGTGCTGGTCGGCGTCAAGGACGGTCGCGTGGTGGCCACGCAGGGCGATCCGGATGCTCCGGTCAACAAGGGCCTCAACTGCGTCAAAGGCTACTTCCTGTCGAAGATCATGTATGGCCAGGACCGCCTGACACGGCCGCTGCTGCGCATGAAGGACGGCAAGTTCGACAAGAACGGCGAGTTCGCGCCGATCTCCTGGGACCAAGCCTTCGACATCATGGCCGAGAAGGTCAAGGCGACATTGAAGGAGCCGACCCAAGGCCCGCGCGGCGTGGCGATGTTCGGTTCCGGCCAATGGACGGTGTGGGAAGGTTATGCGGCGGCCAAGCTGATGAAGGCCGGCTTCCGCACCAACAGCATCGACCCGAATGCGCGTCACTGCATGGCCTCCGCCGTGGCCGGCTTCATGCGCACCTTCGGCATCGACGAGCCGATGGGCTGCTACGACGATGCCGAGCATGCCGACGTGTTCGCGCTGTGGGGCTCGAACATGGCCGAGATGCACCCGATCCTCTGGTCGCGCATCACCAACCGACGCCTGACCGCGCCGCACGTCAAGATCCACGTGCTGTCGACTTTCACGCACCGCTCCTGCGAACTGGCCGACAACGAGTTGATCTTCAAGCCGCAGTCCGACCTGGCGATCCTCAACTACATCTGCAACTACATCATCCAGAACAATGCGGTGAACAAGGCGTTCGTCGAGAAGAACGTCGGCTTCTTCAAGGGCGTGACCGACATCGGCTACGGCCTGCGGCCCAACCATCCGCTCGAACAGGTGGCCAACAACAACGGCTATCCCGGCGCGGACGGCAAACCCAAGGGCGACCCGAACAAGCACACGCCGATCAGCTTCGACGACTTCGCCAAGTTCGTCTCCGAATACACGCTCGACAAAACGCATGAAATTTCGGGCGTGCCGAAAGACAGGCTCGAAGCGCTCGCCAAGGCCTATGCCGACCCGAAGGTCAAGGTGACCTCCTACTGGACCATGGGTTTCAACCAGCATACGCGCGGCACCTGGGTCAATAACATGATCTACAACGTGCACCTGTTGGTGGGCAAGATTTCCGAGCCCGGCAACAGCCCCTTCTCGCTGACCGGCCAGCCTTCTGCCTGCGGTACTGCGCGCGAAGTTGGCACCTTCGCCCACCGACTGCCGGCCGATATGGTGGTGATGAATCCCAAGCATCGTGAAGCTTCCGAGAAGATCTGGAAGCTGCCGGCCGGCACCATTCCGGACTGGATCGGCTATCACGCCGTGGCGCAGTCGCGCATGCTCAAGGACGGCAAGATCGGTTTCTACTGGACGTCGACGACCAATAACATGCAGGCCGGCCCGAACGTCAATGGCGAAATCTATCCCGGCTGGCGTAACCCCAAGGCCTTCGTCGTCGTTTCCGACGTCTATCCGACCGTGTCGGCGATGTCCGCCGACCTGATCCTGCCCTGCGCGATGTGGATGGAGAAGGAAGGGATGTTCGGTAATGCCGAGCGGCGCGGCCAGATGTGGCGGCAGCAGGTCAAGGCGCCTGGCGAGTCGAAGTCGGACCTCTGGCAGTACATGGAGTTCTCGAAGCGATTCAAGGTCGAGGACGTATGGCCGGCCGACCTGATTGCCAAGATGCCCGAGGTCAAGGGCAAGACCTTGTACGATGTGCTCTACGCCAACGGCCAGGTCAACAAGTTTGGCAAAGATGATCTGGCCAAGGTGAATGGCCATGCCTGGGCCGGGTACACCAACGACGAGTCCGAGGCGTTCGGGTTCTATGTCCAGAAGGGCTTGTTCGAGGAATATGCCGAGTTCGGCCGCGGTCACGCCCACGACCTCGCGCCCTTCGAGACGTACCACAAGGTGCGCGGCATGCGTTGGCCGGTGGTGAATGGCAAGGAAACCTTGTGGCGCTTCCGCGAGGGCTATGACCCCTACGTGAAAGCCGGCGAGGGTGTGCGTTTCTACGGCTATCCGGATGGAAAGGCGAAGATCTTCGCGCTGCCCTACCAGCCGGCCGCCGAGCAGCCGGACAACGAGTTCGACCTGTGGCTGTGCACCGGCCGGGTGCTTGAGCATTGGCACACGGGTTCGATGACCCGGCGCGCGCCCGAGTTGTACAAGGCCTTCCCCGATGCAGTTGTCTGGATGCACCCGAAGGACGCCGAGAAGCGCGGCGTCAAGCGTGGCGACGTGGTCAAGGTTTCGACGCGCCGTGGCGAGATTCAGCTGCGCGTGGACACCAAGGGCCGCAACAAGCCGCCGGAGGGATTGGTCTTCATCCCGTTCTTCGACGAGCACCGCCTGGTCAACAAGCTCACTTTGGACGCTACCTGTCCGATCTCGAAAGAGACGGACTTCAAGAAGTGCGCCGCCAAGGTGGTGAAGGCCTGATCTGACAGCTATATGAAAACGGGGCGCAGTGCAGGGGGCCTGCTCCCCGTCCCGTTATCATGGACAATGAAATCAAAGCAAAAGGCTCGGCACGCCGTCAGTTCCTTGCCGACACCGCGCGCATGGCGTGCGGCGTCGGTCTGCTTGGGCTTGGGGTTGGCCTCTATGCGCGCCATGCCACGGCGCTTCCCCCGGCCGCCATTCGGCCACCCGGCGCCTTGCCGGAAACGGACTTTTCCGGGGCCTGCATCCGTTGCGGCATGTGCGTGCGCGACTGCCCGTACAACATCCTGCATCTCGCCAAGCCCGAGGAGCCCATGTCGACCGGCACGCCCTATTTCGTGGCGCGTCAGTTGCCCTGCGAGATGTGCGAGGACATTCCATGCGTGAAGGCCTGTCCGACCGGCGCGCTGGATCATTCGCTGACCGACATCAACAAGTCGAGAATGGGCTTGGCGGTGCTGGTCGACCACGAGACCTGCCTGAACTTCCTCGGTCTGCGCTGCGATATCTGCTATCGCGTCTGCCCGGTGATCGACAAGGCGATCACGCTCGATCCGCAGACCAATGCGCGTACAGGCAAGCACACGCTGTTCATTCCGGTGGTGCATTCCGATCATTGCACCGGTTGCGGCAAATGCGAGAAGGCCTGTCCGACGGAGATCGCCGCCATCAAGGTGTTTCCGCTCTACATGGCGAAGGGCCAGCTCTCGGCGCACTACCGGCTCGGCTGGGTCGAGAAGGAGAAGGCCGGCGGCAGCCTGGTGGCGCCGGACATCGAGCACCAGTACAACCTGCCCGAGGGCATGAAGTATGAGGTCGGCAAGGGACTATCCACGCTGCCGCCGGCCGAGCCCGCGCCTGCCATGCCTGGTACTGGTTCAGGATTGCCCAAGGCCTTCCAGGGAGGCAAGCTATGAGCGCCACTCCATTGCGGCCGGGCGCCGAGGCGATTGCCGAGAAAGGTTGGCTGGTTGCCCACAAGTGGCTGATCGTGCGCCGCATCAGCCAGGTTGGCATCTTGCTGCTGTTTCTGGCCGGGCCATGGTTCGGCCTGTGGATAGTCAAGGGCAACCTCAGCTACAGCTACACGCTGAACATTCTGCCGCTCGCCGACCCTTATGTTCTGTTGCAGTCCCTGATGACCGGCCAAGCGCCGGAGAAACTGGCGCTGATCGGTGTCGCCGTCGTGTTGGCGTTCTACCTGCTGGTCGGCGGGCGAACGTATTG
Organism: Rhodocyclaceae bacterium; assembly: GCA_016880655.1. Classification (GTDB taxonomy): domain Bacteria; phylum Pseudomonadota; class Gammaproteobacteria; order Burkholderiales; family Rhodocyclaceae; genus Fen-999. The sequence continues at coordinate 8,026 of JAEHDA010000203.1, read as the reverse complement.
TTCATGGGTGTGTCCGGTCAATCTGGTGACCGATTTGGCGAACTGGCTGCGCGCACGGCTGGGCATCAAGGGTGGCGCCCACATTTCGCGCAAGACGCGGTACTGGATTCTTGCCGCGACGCTTGTTGCGGCGCTCGCGACGGGAGCGATTGCCTGGGAAATGGTGAACCCGGTCACGATGATGCATCGCGGCCTGATCTTCGGCATCGGCCTCGCTTGGGCGGTGCTGCTGGCGGTGTTCCTGTTCGACCTGTTCGTCATGCGCCACGGCTGGTGCGGGCATCTGTGCCCGGTCGGTGCGTTCTACAGCCTGATCGGCAAGGTGTCGGTAATTCGGGTGAAGCTGCCGGCGCGCGAGGCATGCAACGACTGCATGGACTGCTTCGCGGTTTGCCCCGAGCAGCAGGTCATTCGGCCGGCCCTGAAGGCTATCAACGGTGCGCCGCCGGTCATTCTGGATGCGAACTGCACCAATTGCGGTCGCTGCATCGATGTGTGTTCGAAAGATGTATTCGCCTTGGGCAGTCGTTTCGGCGGCACCCGGGCATATGGCGTTGCGGGGGGCAGAGGGGCAGACGGGGCATTACCGTCGGGCAACTAGGCTTCGGTATCAATTTCTCACGGGAAGGGAGACGATCATGAAACGAACCGTCACGATAGTCGCAGTATTGACCACCGCGCTGCTCCTCGGCTGCGCCCAGCAGTTCGCCGGCATCAAGTCGATGCGCGGCGACGACGTCGCGGCAGCCGATCCTGCCGCGCCGATCAGGGATTACAAGGGCGAGAAGCCGGGCTTGCAGCAGAAGGTTGCTCGCACCTTCGAGGGCCAGCCGCCCGTGATTCCCCATGCCGTGACCAACTTCGACGAGATCACGCTCGAGGAAAACCAGTGCATGAGCTGCCACAGTCGCGAGAAGTCCAAGGAGAAGAACGCGCCGGTGGTCGGTGACAGCCATTTCCTTGACCCGGCAACCGGCAAGACGCTCGCCAAGATGTCAATGGCCCGCCACAACTGCGTGCAGTGCCATGTGCCGCAGGTGGATGCGCCGCCGCTGGTCGAGAACAAGTTCGTCGGTTACCAGAAACAGCGGTAAGTCCGTATCGTCGTTCGCGATCGCCGCATGACGGGCGGCGTTCTGCGACGGCTGACTTTCGGCGTTATTGATTTCGTTCGCCTTTCTTCCCGCCCCTGGCCGAACCGCCAAGTTGCGATAGGGCCAGGGGTCTGCCTTTCCGGCAACCTTCTAGTCGACTACCTTGTCGATCGTGATGCGCAGGTTCTTGGCGCCAGGTTTCACTGGTGCGATGGTGCCGATGAGATCGCCGGGCCTGGTCTTGGCATCGCCGCTTTTCGAGACGCGCGCCTCGACGACAATCGATCGCGCCGCAGAGATCGTCTGGGTCGGCATGACCGCATCGGCGTCGTTGAGACTGAAGTCCAGTGGCAGGTCGGCAACGCGTGCGCGCTTCGCGGCCAATGGCATTGGCGAGCCGCCGGCCGCGCGGGCGAGAATGAATATCGTGTCGGTCGGTGCCGCCTGCGCCTTCAGGGTTGGCGCCAGTTCGACCCTGCCTTTGATTCCCATGCTTGTCGCTGCCGCGCTTCGGGAAGGAGGTGCGGATTTGCCCAGGCTACCCTTCTGGCGTGCCTCGGTGATAATGGCCTCGAGCATCTGCGCATCCTCTGACTCCGGCGGTACCTGACGCAGCGCGCGCTGCCAGTACTCGACGGCCTTCGCATAGTCCTGGCGATTGAACGCCGCCGTGCCGGCGAGCCACAACGATTGCAGGTGGTCCGGATCGAGCGCCAGCGCCTTGGCGATCAACTGCTCCGGCCGGCCCGCAAGGTCACCGGACTTGCTGGCCAGCAGATCCGCGTAGTCGGCCAGCAACTGCGGATCCTGCTCGACCAGGGCAAAGGCCTTCTCATAGGCGCGCTCGGCTTCTGCGGAGCGGCGCATCGCCTTGTAGGAACGGGCCAGCATCACCCAGCCCTGGAGGTTGTCCGGTTCGCTTTCGAGCTTGGCGGCAAGACCGGCCACCATCTGGTCGATGTCCTGTTGGCTGAAGTCGCGACGCGCGGCCTGATCAAGCGCGGCGGGGTTGCCCAGCCAGGCATACAGGCCGGCGCCGAGCACCGGCAGTGCGAGCAGCATGACGACGAGGGTGAGCTTCGGGTGACTGGGAACAACCGGCTGCGCGTCCTCCAGCGCCGCGTCCTCGATCAGCCGGCGCTGGATTTCGGCGCGCGCTTCCTGATGGTCGGCCTCATCCAACTGGCCGCTGGCCCGGTCGCGGTCGAGTTCCGCGAGCTGGTCGCGATAGATCGACTTGTTGAGGTCGCGGCGGGAGATCCGGCTCGAACCGGCGCGTCGTCGCCACCAGGGGCGGGCAAGCAAGGCGAGGCTGGCCGCCAGTACCAGCGCGGCGGCGATCAGGAAGCTGGTCATTGTTCGTCCTTCAGCAGCGCCTCGGCGCGCTTCTTCTCTTCTTCGGAAAGCTCGGCTGGCGCCAACTGTCCGCCGCGGCGGCGCAGATAGGTGATCAAGACCGCGACGCCCGCCACCAGCAGTACGAACGGGCCGCCCCAAAGCAGCCAGGTGGTGGGCTTGACCGGTGGCTCATAGAGCACGAAATCGCCGTAGCGGCTGACCAGGAAATCCTTCACTTCCTGATCGCTCTTGCCTTCCTTGATGAGCCCGCGCACTTCGCGGCGCAAATCCTGGGCCAGGTCGGCGCGCGAGCCGGCCAGCGATTCGTTCTGACAGACGAGGCAGCGAAGCTCTTCGGCGATATTGACGAGGCGCTTCTCGACGGCCTCGTCTTCCGCCAGGGGTGCGGCCTCCTTCGCCAGCGCGGATCCCGCCAGCAGAAGCGCCGCGACCAGCACGGTCAGGAATCTCATTTTTCCAGTTCCTTCATCATCGGCAGGATCTTCTGCTCCATTGCCTCTGGCGTGATGGGACCGATGTGCTTGAAGCGTATCGTGCCCGCCTTGTCGATCAGGTAGGTTTCAGGCACGCCATAGACGCCGTAGTTGATGCCGACGCGGCCATCGCCGTCGAAGGCGGAGAGCAAGTAGGGATCGCCGAACTGGCGCAGCCAGCGCAGACCGTCTTCGCGCTGGTCCTTGTAGTCGAGACCGACGACGGTGATGCCGTGCGACTTCGCGTACTTGACCAGTACCGGGTGTTCCTGGCGGCAGGAAACGCACCACGACGCCCAGACGTTGAAGAGCCAGACCTTGCCCAGCATGTCCTTGGGCGCGAACGTCCTGGCCGGGTCGGCGAGTTGCGGTACCTCGAAGGCCGGAGCGGGTTTGCCGACCAGAGGCGACGGCACTTCGCGAGGATCGCGATTCAGTCCGACGGCGAGGAAGCCGAGCAGGACGATGAACAGCCCGAGCGGTAGCAGAAAACGGTTCACGGACGGACACCCTCCAATGCATGGCCAACGTCGGCAGCGCGCGCCTTGAGGCGATAACGGCGGTCGGCAGCAGCGATGAAACCACCGAGCGCCATGAACAGGCAGCCGAACCAGATCCAGTCGACGAACGGCTTGTAGTAGACCCGTACCGCCCAGGCACCATCCGGCAATGGTTCGCCGAGCGAAACGTAGACGTCGCGGGTGAAGCCGCTGTCGATTGCTGCCTCGGTCATCGGCATGCTGGACGTGGCGTAGTTGCGCTTCTCGGGATTGAGGCGCTTGACCACGCGGCCGTTCTCGCTCAGATCGACGTCGCCGACGAAGGCGGTGTAATTCGGTCCCTGGGCTTCGCGAATGCCGACGAAGGTGAAGGTGTAGCCGCCGATGCTGACGGCGTCGCCCGGCCCCATGCGTACGTCCTTCTCCTCCTGGTGTCCGCCGACCATGGTGACGCCGACGACGAACACGGCAACCCCGAGGTGGGCGACGTGCATGCCCCAGAAGCTTGGCGTGGCGCCATGACTGACTTTCAGTCGCTCGATGATCTGCATGATGGTGGCGGCGGTGATCCAGACTGCCGCCATCAGGCCGACGGCAACCAGCGGCGTCCAATTGCCGGCCAGGAAAGGCAGCCCGATTCCCGCGACGACGGCGATCGCGGCGGCGATCCGCAGGCGCAGGCCGATCTGCTTGAGGTCGGCGTGCTTCCAGCGGGCGATCGGCCCGACCGCCATCAGGAACAGAAGCGGCACCATGATCGGCACGAAGACGGCATTGAAATAGGGTGGTCCGACCGAGAGCTTGCCAAGGTTGAGGGCGTCGATGAGCAGCGGATAGAGCGTGCCGAGCAGTACCGAGCCGCAGGCGACCACCAGCAGCACGTTGTTCAGCAGCAGCAGTGTCTCGCGCGAAATCAGCGCAAAGGCGCCGCCCAGGCTTACCTTCGGCGCGCGCCAGGCGAACAGGCTGAGCGAGGTGCCGACGACCACCGCCAGCAAAGCCAGGATGAAGATGCCGCGCCGCGGATCGCTGGCGAAGGCATGCACCGATGTCAGCACGCCCGAGCGCACGAGGAAGGTGCCGAGCAGGCTGAGCGAGAAGGCGGCGATCGCCAGCAGCACCGTCCAGTTCTTGAAGCTGCCGCGCTTTTCGGTCACGGCCAGCGAATGGATCAGGGCCGTGCCGACCAGCCAGGGCATGAAGGAGGCGTTCTCGACCGGATCCCAGAACCACCAGCCGCCCCAGCCGAGTTCGTAGTAGGCCCACCAGGAACCGAGCGCGATGCCCAGCGTCAGGAAGATCCAGGCGGCGATGGTCCAGGGTCGCGACCAGCGCGCCCAGGCGGCGTCGAGCTGGCCGGCAAGCAGGGCGGCGATGGCGAAGGCGAAGGCGACCGCGAAACCGACATAGCCCATGTAGAGCATGGGCGGGTGGAATACCAGGCCGGGATCCTGCAGCAGCGGATTGAGGTCGCGGCCGTCCTGCGCGGCGGGCAGCAGCCGGTCGAACGGGTTCGAGGTGAGCAGGATGAACGCCAGCAAGCCGACGCTGACCAACCCAAGGACGCCGAGCACCCGGGCGACCATGGCCTCGGGCAACTGGCGCGAGAATGCCGCCACCGCCATCGTCCAGCCGGCCAGCATCAGCACCCAGAGCAGCAGCGAGCCCTCGTGACCGCCCCAGACCGCGGCGAGACGGTACATCGTCGGCAACAGCGAGTTGGAGTGTTGTGCGACGTAGGAAACAGAGAAATCATTGACGTAGAACGCCCAGCCCAGACAGCCGAAGGCGAGGGCGATCAACAGGAAATGCACCTGGGCGGCGGGGCGGGCGAGTGCCACCCATGAGGCGTTGCCGCGCTCGGCGCCGACGAGTGGCAGAACGCCGAGCACGAAGGCGACGAGCAGCGAAAGGATGAGCGCGAAATGACCGAGTTCCGGGATCATGGCTTCAGGGTCTTCTGCGCTTTTTGCGCCTGGTCGACGGCATGCTGCGCTTCGGGGGGCATGTAATTTTCGTCGTGCTTGGCCAGCACTTCGGTAGCGGCAAAAACTCCCGCGGCATCGAGGCGGCCCTGCACCACCGCGCCCTTGCCCTCCTTGAAGAGGTCGGGGAGGATGCCGGTGTAGGCGACGGGGATGTCCTTGGCAGTATCGGTGATGATGAAATGCACTGTCAGGCTGTCGCGCTTGAGCGAGCCGTCCTTGACCATGCCGCCGATGCGAAAGGCCTTGCCTTGGGGCGCCTTGCCCGCCGCCACTTCGCTGGGCGTCACATAGAGCGCGATGTTGCTGTCCAGGGCATTCAGGACGAAGGCGGCGGCAATGCCGATCGCCGCCAGCCCGCCGGCGATGATGGCGGTGCGTTTGTGACGGGGCTTCACAGGGTTCCCTTCTCTATTTCGTCGGCGATGCGCTCGCGCCGTAGCGCGCGCAAAATGTCCTTCTGACGCTTCTTCGCCAGCATCGGTTCCATGACCATGATGGCGCCGCAGACAATGAAGCTGCCCCAGACATAAAGTCCGTAACCGCCCATGGCGAAGAATTCGGCCGGCGAGTTCCAGCTCATTGCTTAACCTCCGACAATTCCTTCACCCATTCGGTATGCGTTTCCCGTTCGAGGATGATCGCGCGGACCCGCATCAGGGCGACCGCGATCGAATACATCCAGAAGGCCAGCGCCATGATGAGCATGCCCCAGAGCATGGTCTGGGCCATCGACGGCGACTTGGCGATCGAAACCGAGGCCCCCTGGTGCAGCGTGTTCCACCACTTCACCGAGAAGTAGATGATCGGCACGTTGACGACGCCGACCAGCGCCAGGATCGCACCGGCCTTGTCGGCGCGGCGCGGGTCGTCGATGGCCGCTTGCAGCGCGATGAAGCCGATATACAGGAAGAACAGGATCAGTTCCGAGGTGAGCCTGGCGTCCCATACCCACCAGGTGCCCCACATCGGCTTGCCCCAGAAGGCGCCAGTCCAGAGGCTGATGAAGGCCATCAGCGCGCCGGTCGGCGCCAGCGCCTGTGCCATCATGCCGGAGAGTCGGGTGTTGAGCGCGAGCCCCAGTGCTGCCCAGGCCGCCATGACGAGATAGATGAACATCGACATCCAGCTCGAGGGGACGTGGATGAAGATGATGCGATAGCCCTCGCCCTGCACGGCGTCGGTGGGTGCGACGAAGAAGCTGATCCAGAGGCCGGCAATGCCAAAGACCGCGGCAAGTGCCCAAAACCAGGGAATCATCCTGCCGGCGAGCGGATAGAAACTCTGCGGCGAGGCAAACTTGAACCAGTTGATCAGTCGATTACTCAAGTGCAACCCTCAAGGCCGCCGTGGTCGCCCACGGTGCGAAAAACGCGGCCAGCGCCAGCAGCGCGGCCAACAACGACAGGTGTCCGGTCGCACCGAGCCCGGAAATGTGGGCCTCGACCGCGCCGGCACCGAAGATCAACGCCGGGATATATAACGGCAACACCAGCAGGCTCAGCAGCACACCGCCGCCACGCACGCCCAGCGTCAGCGCGGCGCCGATGGCGCCGATCAACGACAGCAGCGGCGTGCCGAGCAGCAGCGCCAAGACCAGAATGCCGAGTGCCGAGGTATCCAGATCGAACTGTATGCCGAGCACGGGCGCCAGCAGAACCAGCGGCAGGCCGGAAGTCAGCCAGTGAGCCGCTATTTTACCGGCGACCAGCAGTCCGAGGGGAGTTGGCGAAAGCACCAGTTGTTCGAGGGTGCCGTCCGCGTGGTCGGTGGCGAACAGCCGATTCAGCGACAGCATGGTCGAAAGCAGCGCCGCTACCCACAGGATGCCCGGCGCAATCTTCTTCAGCAGCAGCGGCTCGGGGCCGATGCCGAGCGGAAACAGGCTGACGACGATGATGAAGAAGAACAGGGCGGTCAGCACCTCGCTCTTGCGGCGCATGGCCAGCAGCAGATCGCGGCGGACGATGGCGAGGATGGCGCTCACAGTTTGATCGCCTTTCCGCTGGGCATGGGCATCGCCTGGTGGCTGGTCAGGATCGCCAGTCCGCCGTTCTTGAGGTGTTCGGCAATCAGCGCCGACAGCATGTCCACCGCCTTGACGTCGAGCGCAGTGAAAGGCTCGTCGAGCACCCAAAGCAACGCATTGCGCGTCACCAGTCGCGCCAGCAGCACGCGCCGCTTCTGACCCGCGGAAAGGAAGCGAACCGGCAATTCCTCGCGCCCCTTGAGGCCGAAACGATGCAGTGCCTCCAGGGACTCGCGCTCGTCGAGCGTTCGTCCATCCAGTGCGGCAGCAAGCTTCAGGTTCTCGAGCGGAGTCAGCTCCTCCTTGACCGCGCCGTAGTGGCCGAGATAGAGCATTTCACGGCGGTAGTCTTCGCCGAGTTGGCGTATCGGCTCGCCGCGCCAGCGGATCTCGCCTTCGGCGGGCGGCGATAATCCGACCAGCGCACGCAGCAGGGTCGTCTTGCCCGAGCCGTTCTCCCCTTGAACGTGCAGCCACTCGCCGGGCGCCAAGTCGAAGCGGAGGCCGGAGAACAGACGGCGTTCGCCGCGGACGCAGGAAAGGTCGGATACGGAAAGCATGGAGGCCAGCATTGTGCCCGAATTGG
>JAEHDA010000027.1 GCA_016880655.1 Rhodocyclaceae bacterium | reverse complement strand
TGCCGCCCCGGGTCCGGATGCGAAAACCGTACTTGGCCACTTGGTACGCTTGCATGATGGAACTCCTTGTCCATCAACCAGATGCGGCAAGTATATGTAGTCGAATCGAACAAAGCAACCCAGCCTATTGTCCCAGAAGGTTTTTTGTTGCCATCCTGCCACAGCCCCTGCGCCGAACATCAAACAAAGCGGCCCCGGAGCTTGCGCTCCGGGGCCGCTGGATACGGCAGGAAACCTCGCGGACGCTTACTGCATCGACTTGATCGCGGCGGACAGGCGGCTCTTGTCGCGAGCGGCCTTGTTCTTGTGCACGATCTTCTTGTCCGCGATCGAATCGATCACGCACTGGGATTCCTTGAAGACAGCCTGGGCGGCGGTCTTGTCGCCGGCATCGATCGCCTTGCGGACCTTCTTGATCGCGGTGCGCAACGTCGAGCGCAGGCTCATGTTGTGGGCGCGCTGCTTGTTCGCCTGACGGGCGCGTTTGCGGGCTTGTGCGCTATTGGCCATGGTTGTGTCCGGTGGGTGTTCTGGAAAGAAAGGGCGAGATTATAGGGGCTTCCATGGCGTATTGCAAGACGCATCGAGACGGCAAAGCCGATACCATTGCGCCCCATGAATCTCCTGCGCGCGCTCGCCACCGTCAGCGGCATGACCCTGCTCTCGCGCGTGCTCGGCTTCGTGCGCGATTTCGTCATCGCCCGCACCTTCGGCGCCGGCATGATCACCGACGCCTTCTTCGTCGCCTTTCGCCTGCCCAACCTGCTGCGCCGCCTGTTCGCCGAGGGCGCCTTTTCGCAGGCCTTCGTCCCCATCCTCGCCGAATACCGCAACCGCCGGGGCGAAACCGAAACGAAACACCTCGTCGATCGCGTCGCCACCCTGCTGTTCGTGATCCTGATCTTCGTGGCGGCGCTGGGCATCGTCGGCGCACCGGTGCTGATCTACGTCACGGCGCCGGGCTTCGCCGCCGACGCCGGCAAGTTCGCGCTGACCGTCGAACTCACCCGCATCACCTTCCCCTACATCCTGTTCATGTCGCTGGTGGCGCTTTCCGCCGGCGTGCTCAACACCTGGAGCCGCTTCGCCCTGCCGGCCTTCACCCCGGTGCTGCTCAACCTCAGCTTCATCGGCATGGCGCTGTTCGCCGCGCCCTGGTTCGACCCGCCGGTGCTGGCGCTGGCCTGGGCGGTGTTCCTCGGCGGCATCCTGCAGCTGGCGCTGCAGCTGCCGGCGTTGCGGAAGATCGGCATGCTGCCGCGCTGGGACTGGTCGCCGCTGGACGACGGGGTTCATCGCATCCTGCTGCTGATGGGCCCCGCGGTGCTCGGCGTCTCGGTCGCACAGGTTTCGCTGCTGATCAACACCATCTTCGCTTCCTTTCTGCCGTCGGGCTCCGTCTCCTGGCTCTACTACGCCGACCGCCTGATGGAGTTCCCGGCGGGCCTCCTTGGCGCCGCGCTGGGAACCATCCTGCTGCCCAGCCTCGCCCGGGCCCACGCCAACGCGCAGGGGGACGAATTCTCGGCGCTGCTCGACTGGGGGCTGCGACTGACCCTGCTGCTGACGCTGCCGGCGGCGCTGGCCCTGGCCATGCTCGCCGTGCCGCTGCTGGCGACGCTGTTCCAGCATGGGGCCTTCACCGCCAATGACGTGCTGCAGACGCGCAGCGCGCTGGTCGCCTACAGCATCGGCTTGGCCGGGCTGATCCTCGTCAAGGTGCTGGCGCCTGGCTTCTACGCACGGCAGGACATTCGCACGCCGGTGAAGATCGCCCTGATCACGCTCGCCGCGACGCAGGCGATGAACCTGGCCTTCATCGGCTGGATCAGGCACGCCGGCCTCGCGCTGTCGATCGGACTGGCCTCCTGCCTCAACGCCGCCCTGCTCTACCGGGGCCTGCGCCGCCGCGGCGTGTTCGTTCCGGCCGCCGGCTGGATGGGTTTTTCGACACGCATCGCCATCGCGCTGGTCGCGCTGGGGACGACACTATGGTTCGCCATGGGCAGCGAGTCGGCATGGCTGGCGATGCCCTTCGGCGAGCGCATTCTGCGCTTGTCGCTGATCGTGGCCACCGGCATGGCATCCTACTTCGTCACGCTGTTCCTGCTCGGCTTCCGCATCGGGGACTTTCGCCGCCGCACCTGAGCAAAAGAAACCCTCGTCGCACTTGCGCGGATTTCACGTCCAGCGCTACAGTGCGGCTTGTAAACATCGCTTAAAGGAAACGTCTTGGCCAAACCAAACTACCAGTTCGAAAAGCGCCAGAAGGAACTGGCAAAAAAACGCAAGCAGGAAGAAAAACGCCTGCAGAAGCTCGCCGACAAGGCCGCAGCCGACGGCAGCACCCCGGATGGCGTGGCGGATCCTTCAGCGGTCGTGCCACCCGATGACGACAAGGTGAGCGGGGGCGCCTAATCCCTAGTGGCGCAGCTTGGCATAGGCCGCCAGCAGCCGCTGGTGCATGTCGCAGCCGGCGAGACCCATGCCCGGCGCCGTGACGCCGAAGAAGCGTTGCTCCTGCCGCAGCATGGCCTCGGCGCTTGCCACGACCGCATCGCCGTAGAGATGTCCTAGCGCCCCGCGGTGGCCATCGGCGCCGCCCAGATCGAGCAGGGTTTCAATGCAGCGATAGACGCGGCGGCGGTCGGCGTCTAACTGTTCGAAGTGGCGCACCCATTCGCAGCCTTCGCGGATCGCCGCTTCGTCGCCGATGGCCAGGGCCAGCAGGGTTTTCAATTCGCCCACGCGCAGGTCGCTCCAGAACGACCCGGCATCGGCAGCCAGCCCGATCAGTTCGGCAACGGCGCGCTGGTCCTGCAGGCCTAGTTCATTGAGCGTCTCCAGCAGGTCGGCACATTCATCGTCATCGAGATCCGGCAGGTGCAGGATGGCTTCGCGGATGGCATTGCCGACGCTGTTGTTCTCCCATTCCAGATCGTCCAGCGGATAGATTTCCGACATGCCGGGCACCAGGATGCGGCAGGCATAGACGCCGAGATGGGTGAAGTCGGCGACGTAGATGTCGTGGCCGGCGCGATGGACCCGATCCACCAGCCAGCGGTAATCGTCCGCGGTGGTGGTGCTGAAGTTCCAGTCGCGGAACTCGAAGTCCGGCGTGTCGCCGAGGAAGTTCCAGCTGATGATGCCGCTCGAATCGACGAAGTGGATCTCGAGGTTGGGCGAGGCGGCGATTTCGTCCAGGTCGAAACCGGGCGCGGGGAAGCCGCCGAGGGCATCGAGGCCGCGACCCTGCAGCAGTTCGGTCAGCGCGCGCTCGAGGGCGATCTCGAAACGCGGGTGGGCGCCGAAGCTGGCGAAGCAGCCCTGGTCCCCGGGGTGGAGCAGCGTCACGTTCATCACCGGGTATTCGCCGCCGAGCGAGGCGTCCTTGACCAGGATGCCGAAACCCGCGGAGCGTAAAGCGCGGATGCCGGCCTCGATGCGCGGATAACGGGCGATCACCGCGTCCGGCACGTCCGGCAGGCACAGCCCTTCGCCGATGATGCGGAACTTGACGTGGCGCTCGAAAATTTCCGACAACGCCTGGGTGCGGGCCTCGTCCTGCGTGTTGCCGGCCGACATGCCGTTGCTGACATACAGGTTGCCGATGATATT
>JAEHDA010000202.1 GCA_016880655.1 Rhodocyclaceae bacterium | reverse complement strand
GACATCAGGATCGATTCGGTGCGGCCGCCCGATTGCAGGCCGAACAGCGTGCCGCGGTCCCAGACGAGATTGAATTCGACGTAGCGGCCGCGCCGGTAGGCCTGGAAGTCGCGCTCGCGTTCGCCATACGCCAGCTCGCGGCGCTTCTCGCAGATCGGCAGGTAGGCGGCGGCGAACGCGTCGCCGACGGCGCGGGTGAGCGAAAAGCAGCGCTCGAAGCCGCTGGTGCCGGGCGCATTGAGGTCGTCGTAGAAGACGCCGCCGATGCCGCGCGGCTCGTTGCGATGCTTGAGGAAGAAGTAGTCGTCGCACCACTTCTTGTAGCGCGGATGGACATCGGCGCCGAACGGCGCCAGCGCGTCGCGGCAGGCGCGATGGAAGTGCGCGCAGTCCTCCGCGAAGCCGTAGTAGGGCGTCAGGTCCATGCCGCCGCCGAACCACCAGACGGGCTCTTCGCCTTCCTTGGTGGCGATGAAGCAGCGCACGTTCATGTGGCTGGTCGGGCAGTACGGGTTGCGCGGATGCAGCACCAGCGAGACGCCCATCGCTTCCCACTTGCGGCCGGCCAGTTCGGGCCGGTGGGCGGTCGCAGAGGCGGGCAGCTTGTCGCCGGTGACATGCGAGAAGTTGACGCCGCCGCGCTCGAAGAAATTTCCGTCCTCGATCACGCAGGCGGTGCCGCGGCCCCACGCGTCGCGCTTGAAGGAGTCGCCGTCGAGCTTCTCCAAGGCACCGACAATGCGCTCTTGCAGGCCGGTGAGGTAGGTGCGTACTGCTACTGCGTCCATCAGCGCCTGATTGCCCGGTAACCGATGTCGCGGCGGTACTGCATGCCGTCGAAGCGGATCGTGTCCACGGCTTCGTAGGCGCGCTTCTGCGCCGCCCAGGTGGTGTCGCCGAGCGCCGTGACGCACAGCTCGCGCCCGCCCGAGGTGACGACGTCGCGGTCCTGCAAGGTCGTGCCGGCGTGGAAGACGTGGACGTCGCCGTTCGCCTCGGCCTCGTGCGGCGAGGGGAGGCCGTGGATGACATCGCCCTTCTTCGGCGTGTCCGGATAGTGGGCGGCGGCCAGCACCACGCCGAGGGCGACACGGCGATCCCATTCAGCCTCGACCTGGTCGAGGCGACCGTCGATGGCGGCGTCGAGCAGGGTGATGAAGTTGCCCTTCAGCCGCATCATGATCGGCTGGGTCTCGGGGTCGCCCATGCGGCAGTTGAATTCCAGCACACGGATACTGCCGTCCGGCTTGATCATCAGGCCGGCGTACAGGAAGCCGGTGTAGGGAATGCCGTCCTTCTCCATGCCGTGGATGGTCGGCATGATCACCTCGCGCATGGCGCGGGCGTGGATCTGCGGCGTGACCACGGGCGCGGGCGAGTAGGCGCCCATGCCGCCAGTGTTCGGGCCCTGGTCGCCGTCCTTCAGTCGCTTGTGGTCCTGGCTGGTGGCCATGGCCAGCGCGTGCTTGCCGTCGGCCATGACGATGAAACTGGCTTCCTCGCCATCGAGGAATTCCTCGATCACCACCCGGGCGCCAGCATCGCCCATCTTGTTGTCGGTGAGCATCATGTCGATGGCGGCGTGCGCTTCGGCCAGCTCCATGGCGACCACGACACCCTTGCCGGCGGCGAGGCCGTCGGCTTTGACGACGATCGGCGCACCCCTGGCATCGACGTAGGCATGGGCCTTGGGCGCATCGGAGAAGGTTTCGAACTCGGCGGTCGGAATGCCGTGGCGGGCCATGAAGCGCTTCGAGAAGTCCTTCGAGCTTTCGAGTTGCGCGGCGGCCCTGGTGGGGCCGAAGATGCGCAGGCCGCGCTCGCGGAAGAGGTCGACGATGCCCGCCGCCAGCGGCGCCTCCGGGCCGACCACGGTCAGGTGGATTTTCTCGCGGGCAACGTAGTCGGCCAATGCGGCGATGTCGGTGATGGCCAGGTTTTCCAGTTCGGGTTCGCGGGCCGTGCCGGCGTTGCCGGGGGCGACGATGACCTTTTGCAGGCCGGGCGCCTGGGCGATGCGCCAGGCCAGCGCGTGCTCACGACCACCGGAACCGACGACGAGGATCTTCATGGCTATTGGTTGGCGGCAAAGCGCCACTTGGTGGTGAAGAAGACCACGTTACCATTGCCCTCGCCGCCCGGCACATACGCGGCTTCCAGCGACAGGCGACCGTATTCGATCGAGGCGGCCGGAAGGATGAAGGGGACCGGCGCATAGTGGCCGTAGTCGCTGCGGGCGGTCAGGCCGGTGACGAAGCCGAGGCCGACCTTCGCCTCGCTGCCCAGCGCCCAGTAGGTCTTCCAGAGGTAGCCGATCATCCACTCCGGCTTGAAGTGCGAGTCCTGGAAACCGACGGCAAACACGCCGTGATAGTTGCCCTTGGCGTCGATGCGGCCACGGCCGTAGCCGACGCCGAGCGGGTAGTTCTGGTAGCCGTCGATCTTGTCTTGCGTGTAGGCGAAGGGCAGGTGCCAGGTGTAGGTGGGTATCAGGAGTTCGCTGGTGCCCGTCTCATAGGTTTGGGTCACGTTATCCAGGGCACTGGCGAACCAACCCTTCTGGTCCCCGTCGGCATGCGCGGGGACGGTGGCGGCGATCGTGACGATGGCCGCCAGGAATCGAATCATCTTGTTCATGTCAGTGACGGAAGTGGCGGAAACCGGTGAAGACCATGGCGACGTTCTGCTCGTCGGCGGCGGCGATGACTTCCGCGTCGCGTACCGAACCGCCGGGCTGGAT
>JAEHDA010000201.1 GCA_016880655.1 Rhodocyclaceae bacterium | reverse complement strand
GGTCTGCGCCCCCGCGCCGACCGCGAGCATGGTGATCACTGATGCGACGCCAATGATGATGCCCAGCATGGTGAGGAAGCTGCGCATCTTGTTGGCGCCCAGCGACCGCATCGCGACCAGGAAGATGTCATGGAGCATCGTGTCTAAGCTCCGGCTCGTAACGGTCAGACCCCGCGGAGGCGGTCTCATAGGCTCTATGAACTCTGGATGTATACCGCAGCGCCCGACGTTAATACCAGAAAACTCGGCGCGAGTGGGAAGATGCAAATCGTGAAGTCAATGGGTTAGCCGACTGTGGAGAGCTGTTTGGTCGGATGGACTCCTCAAAGCACAGCAGCTTTATCAGGCCTTCTAATGGAGAACTGCAGAAAATCCCATTTCCATAGCACCTCAAGAACCGCCCGGGTCTCGGCTTCGATTCTGCCATCAGCCGCCCCTGATTGCGGGCCTTCCCGGCGGATGGACTCGACGATCTCTGCGACGGTGGACTGGCCGTCAATTCTCTGGATAACGGACAACTGCTGTCCGGTGAGCCTCGTGCGCCAGTTGGGGCGTACGATCTCATCGCCATCCAATCCACATCGATGCCGAAAGCTGGGAACATAGAAAAGCGTGTCACCCGATACGAAGTCGATCCTATAGCTGCTTGGCGTTCGCTCCGGGCGGCACGCCATAAAGAAATGGCAGGCGTTTTGGAAATTGATCCTTTCCATGATCGAGAATTGCTTTTCTGCGGGGAGGCGAGCAATCGACGAGAAGAAGGCGCTTCGCGGCGGAGGGGGCGGGTAATATGGCGCCTTGAAGAACAGATCCTGGAACACGAGGTCAGCCGCAGAGACAAGTTCGCGGCAGGACTCAATCGTGAAGCTCCGTTCGCGTCCGTGAAGAAACGTGTCGACCAACCCTGCATCAAATTCCAGATCGGGGGCTAGCGCGAGATAACTCCTGACCGGATGATCCGGCGACAGTTCCCGCAAGGCCTCCTTGACCGTGTTGACGGAGGCGTCGCTCTGATCGAGGCCCATCTCCCGGAAAGCCTCCTGAAGCATCTCGACGCCGACGCGGCCGTACTTCGCATAGAGCATGATGGCCAGCACCCCGTCACTTCGCAAACATCGGGCAAGCGCCTTCGTGCCTTCCTCCGGATTGGCAAGGTGGTGGATGACCCCAGTGGTGACGATCAGATCAAATGTCCGTTCAAGCTTTTCTGCTTCTTCGATTGGAAGGAGCCGCAGTTCGAGATTGGAGAGGGCGTGCTTCTGCTTGAGAAAGCGATGGTGGTCCAAAGACGGCTGACTGACGTCGATCGCCACCACGCTTGCATGGGGGTTCGTAAATGCAAGCACCGCCGCCTGGTTGGTGCCGCACCCTGCAACGAGGATATCCAGATCGGGGCGATAGGCGCGATCAGGCCAGAAAAGTCGATGAGAATGGCTGGGATCCAGCCATTGCCAATTGTCTGCGAGCCACGCCTCCAGATTGAGGATGGGTTGCGGATATAGCCATCGCGCATACTGCTCGGAAACAGAATCTGACAAGGGATCTGTTTTCATGGATACTGATATTCGGTTTTCCGCGGGACCGCTTTGCTGAGCGACGGCGTCGGAGGGCGCTGCACCGGGCCCGACGGGCCGTCTGTTCGCAGATCAGTCGGGCAAACCGCCAGAACCACCATTGCCGCCGCCGACGCCGCCATTGCCGCCGCCGACGCCGCTCTCGTGGCGGTAGGCGTTCCACTCATCGCGCATCTGGCCGGGCGGGCCAAACACCTGGCGGAAATAGTAGCCCCAGGCATTGGCGCCATCACTATTTCCGCCGGCGCTGCCGCCATTGCCGCCGACGCCGCCGCTTCCGCCATTGCCTCCGGCGCCGGGATATCCACCAACGCCGCCATTGCCTCCGATGCCGAGAGATCCGCCAAGGCCGCCGGCGCTGCCCTTACCGCCATTCTGTGCCAGCGCATCCATCGGGGCCATTGACGACGTCGCCGCCACAGCGAAGCCAAACAGAATGAGCAATTTCTTTGTGTACGAGGACAGGAGCTTCATGGAGACCCTCTATATATTACCTTCGACATCCACCGGCTGACCGGCCGATCAAGACCCAGTTTTCCGTAGCTAGAGCCAGCAAGGCCACGCCAAGTTAAGTATTCGCTTCTGTTAGCTAACGTGCAAGTGGGTAGCGTAACATATGTGAGAGCTTGTTTTGATATTTGACAGTTTCAACGTTGATTATCGTCTTTATATTAGGCGCCATTGCGTACGGAAGCTTAGAAATTGCAACGCAATTGCAAGAGGCGGCCAGCTACTCAACTCTCAGGGCCTCGACAGGATCGAGTTGTGAAGCCCTTCACCGCAGGATACACGCGCCCCAGCGGTTGTCCCGTGGAGCACGTCGTCGCCGACAATGCGCCCATCCTGCAGGCGAATGAGCCGCCGCGCGTGTTGGGCGACCTGCATGTCGTGCGTGATCAGCACGATCGTGCGGCCCTCGGCATGCAAGCGGGTCAAGAGCGCCAGGATGGACTCTCCAGTGCGGCTGTCGAGCGCGCCCGTCGGCTCATCGGCCAGTATGAGCGAAGGCTCACCCACCAGCGCCCGGGCGATTGCCACGCGCTGCTGTTCGCCGCCGGAAAGCTGGGTGGGCCAATGATGCAGGCGATGGCTCAAGCCGACGGCATCCAGCGCCGCCTTGGCGCGCAGGCTCCGCATTCTTTTCGGCAGCCCTGAATAGATCAGCGGCATTTCGACGTTTTCCAGCGTCGTGCTCCGCGACAGCAGATTATAGGCCTGAAAGATGAAGCCGATTTTCTGGTTGCGCATGGCCGCCAATTGATCGTGGTCCAGCGTCTCGGTCGCCGTCCCGGCGACGTGCAGCCGTCCCGCGCTGGGGCGGTCCAGCAGCCCAATCAGGTTCATGAGGGTGGACTTGCCCGAACCCGATGGCCCCATGATCGCCACGAACTCGCCTTCCTCAATGGCGAACGACGCATGTTCGAGGGCCGTGGTTTGCGCGTCCCCCACGCCATAGCGCCGGGTGAGCCCCTCAGCTCTGAGGATGATCAAGCCTAAATCCAATACTGTTCAGATAATCATCACTGGTTTTGGATTGTGGCGCTGATGGAGCGATTCGCCGCGATGACGGACGGTGAAGCTGCTCATTTTGCGCCTGACGCCACGAGGGTTGAAGCGACCGCGACTGCTGACGCAGCGGCGGCTGGCGATCTCCTGCAGCAGCGCCTCAAGCCATGCTGGCAGGCGCTCAGGGGGGAACGGCCGCAGCTTGCGGCAACTTGCGCTTGATCACGCGCACGGCGTGGGTGAAGCTCAGGCGGTCGGGATCGAGTCCTCGCGGCCAGGCTGCTTGCGTCATCAGTTGTCGAATCGCGAAGTGCGCCAGCAGCAGCCCCCACAACTCTTGCTGCACCAACTCTGGCGTCTTGCTGCGCAACACGGTGCTGTTGGAGCGCAGGTGCGTCTTGAGTTCGTCGAAGACCCCCTCGATCTCCCAGCGCTCGTGGTACAGCGCAGCCAACTCCAGCGCGGGGGCAGCGTCGGGATCGAGGATGTTGGTGACGAGCCGGTAGCTTTCTTGCGTCGGTGTGGCCGAATCCTGCAGCGTGTAGTCGATCACGCGCACGGTCTGTCCGGATGCGCGGGCGCGATCGGCGCTGTCGAAGACGGTACTGAGATACGAGCCGTCACTGAGCGCCTTCTGTACCGGCAGGCCCAACGTGGACTTGACTCGCCACGCCAACTTTGCCCCCGTGGCGCAAGTGGCTTGCCACAGCTTGAAGCTGTAGAAGTTGCGGTCGGCCAGCGCCAGCATGTCCGGCTTGAGATGGGCGGGTAGCAAGTCGGTTGCCATCGCGATCTCGCTGCGCCCGTAGGGCGCGATGCCGGCGGCCACTACCGCGTGCGTGCCGCACTCCACCAGGCCCAGCACGCGCGCTTGCGGGAAGGCGCTCTGCCCTCGGGATGCGGCCGGATAGCCGAAGAACGCGGCGTTGGCTGCTTCATCGGCTACCTCCATGCAGCTGCCGTCCACCGCCATGACGCGCAGGCCCCTGTACCAGGCGCCCGGCGCGTCGGGCGGGGCCAGTGGGTGCAATACCCGCTGCGCGAGTTGCTGCATGACCTCGGGACCCAAGCGGCTGCGGGCTTGCGAGATCGCCGACTTGCTCGCCTGCACCGCACCAGCCTTGCCATCGCTCAACCACTGCAGGCCCTCGCACACCACGCGCAGCACTTCCTCCAGCGGCGCCTCTCGCCACAGCGCCAGCGCCATCACGTAGTACACCACCGCAGGCGCCGGCAACAGTCGCTCTCGCTGGCTGGCCTTGCCCGTCTCAGCCAGTACCTCTTCGATCAACGTGCGCGGGCACACACTTGCTAACACACCGGCACTGATCAGGTGTGCCACATCAATCTGCGCCGCAAGAGACTTGCGTGCTCTGGCCATCCTTCTTCCTCACCGAAACTTCAATGAGACCGAATTATGCCCGATGAGCTTCTATCTGAACAGTATTGGACCTAGCGCTTGCGGCTCCCAAACGGCCGCAACGGGCAGGCAGCCCGCTTCGCCATATTGAGGCCGTCGCTCGGCACCAAGCGCCGCCGCCCGATAGGCACTCGAACGGCGGAAACGACCGGCGCTCTGCCGTTCCCGCACCACGCCTCGAGACAACCGCAAGCCGATCAATGGGACACCCGCCCGCTCGCCGCTCCGACTCGCTGACCTCGTTCCAGGCGTTGCGCTTGGCGTCCCTGGTCTCGTCGTCGAGTCGGGCCGGGAGTAGCAACTGCTTTCGTCGCTGCGCATGAAGAAACCGTGGCCGCGATGCGCCAGTCGCTCGACAAATGTGTCGCCAAGACAAGGTCATTGACGCAGGTAGAGGCAATGCGCCAGGCAGGCTTCGCCGGTCTTCAGGCAGGCGCCGCTGGCGGCGATCAGGCCGGCGTGGTCATGCTGATGATCATGCTCCGCGGCCAGCGCGGCGCCAGAGATTGCGCCGGCGATGGTGGCCGCAACGGTCTTCAGCACTTCGCGTCGTTACATTGAGTCCTCCTCCGCTTGATTGGGTTCGATCGATACCTTGCAGGGGGCCGCTGTGCGCAAACAGGCCGCTGCGGTCGACCGGAAGAGGGACGCCTATTCCATCTCGAGCCCAGCTCACCGGCCGTCGTTACCCCTGGCGCAAGCGGATCGCCATTTCATTTGCGCGACCGGCCCTGTAGACTGCGGCCATTGAGCGCCTGACAACCTGGAGAATGAAACATGCAAGGATCGTTTGAGTACAAGATCGATGCGCACGGCGACGACGTTGTTCTGGGCATCGACCTGGACTCGGTTTGCGCCAGGGCCCTGGTCCGGCTGGATCGTTACATCAACTGGACAG
>JAEHDA010000200.1 GCA_016880655.1 Rhodocyclaceae bacterium | reverse complement strand
TCGCGTTCGAAGACCATGCCGGAATCGATGCTGGCGATCGGCACCTCGCGGCTCAGGGTGTCGGGCACGCCGGTGCCCTGGCGATCGAGCTGGTAGCGGGTCTGGTGCACCCCGACCTTGGGCGTGACGTAGAACGCCGCCGCCTGGATCGGCAACGACAGTTGCGGATACACCACGGTGCGCTGACCGACCACCTGGGTCGGATGATGGAAATCCACATACTCGCCGGTGAAGCTCAGGTTCACGCCGCCCGGCAGGTCCGGGCGCAGCGCCGTCACCAGGAACTGCGGCAGACGATAGTAGGGGATGGCGACGGGCGCGTCGGGATCCTGCAAGGTCTGGTAGCGCTGGGCCATCAGGGTGGCATTCCACCACCCGCCCGCATACATCAGGCGGCCCTGCCGCAGCAGGTTGGCCTGCGAAACCATCGCGACGCGCGAGGACAGGTCGGTGAAGTAGCGGTCGTCCGAGACGCCGTTCATGTTGACGTCGCCGGTCAGGCCGGGCATGAACGTGTGGTTGTGCAGGACCGCGTAGGCACTGCGGTCGGTGCCGGTGACGTGGTCGTCGGGCAGGAACTCGAAGCGCGACTGCCCCTTGTAGTCATGGTCGAGGTAACGGAGTTCCGAGTTCACCTGGAGGCCGCGCCGGGCCAGGATGCGCGGCGCGATGGTGGCATCCATGTTCGGCGCGATGTTCCAGTACCAGGGGACGGTCAGTTCCAGGCCGCTGGTGGTGCTCTGGCTGTAGGTTGGCGACAGGAAGCCCGACTTGCGCTGGTGGTTGAGCGCGAAGCTGAACCACGGCCAGTAGAAGATCGGCGTGTCCATGAACACGACCTTGGCGCTGTCGGCGTTGCCGGTCTCGCGGTTGTAGTCGAGCCTGATCTCGTCGGCGGCGATGTACCAGTCGCGATTCGGCGAGCAGGTGCTGAAGGTGCTGCGCGTCAGCCGATAGAGCCCCTCGCCCTCGAAATCCATCCGCTCGGCATCGCCGCTGCCGACCGAGGCCTCGCGCAGCACCCTGCCACCCGGCGTCACCTGGGGCTGCCGCTTGATGGCGAACGACGGCTGGTCGAAGACGCCCAGGTTGTCCTGCACCTTGAGGCGCAAGTGCGGGCCGGTGACGAAGTCCTCCTCGCGCGTCATCCGCACGTTGCCGTCGGCCTCCGCCTCGTCTTCGAGGTGGCGGTAGATCAGGCGGTCGGCAGTCACCGTGGTCGTATCGCGCCGAAACTCGGCATTGCCTTCGGCAACGGTCTCGACATCGTTGCGACCGCTGATGGCGTCGGCGGTAATGACCGTCGCACCCGGTTCCGGCTCCGGCGACGTTGCGGTCTGGGCGACCGCGGTGGCTGCCAGCATGCCGGCAAAGGTGGCGACCAACTTTCCGAGCAGGCGCAGGCGCATCGTCCGTAATCGTGCGCGCCCGGGCGCGCTGCATGCCAATGATAGAATTTGAATTCTAGCATTCCGACCGGGTCATTCAGCGTGGACGCCCAGCAGCAAAGGCAGCAAGAGATCGACGACTGGCTCCGCCACCTGATGCCGGGGCGCGATTTTTCCCTCGCCCCCGCTTCCGCCGACGCCAGCTTTCGCCGCTACCTGCGCGCGACTTTCGATGACG
>JAEHDA010000199.1 GCA_016880655.1 Rhodocyclaceae bacterium | reverse complement strand
TTCGGCAAGACCACGGCGGAACTCGTCGATGGCGTCTCCAAGCTCGACCGCCTCGAACACCAGTCCTACGAGGAAGCCCAGGCCGAGAACTACCGCAAGATGCTGCTGGCGATGGCGCGTGACGTGCGCGTCATCCTCATCAAGCTGGCCGACCGCCTGCACAACATGCACACCCTCGATGCGGTGCGGCCGGACAAGCGCCGCCGCATCGCGCGCGAGACACTGGAAATCTATGCGCCGATCGCCAACCGCCTCGGCCTCAATCCGCTGTGCCGCGAGCTGCAGGAGCTATCCTTCCGCCACATGCATCCGCTGCGCTACCAGGTGCTGGCGAAGGCGGTCAAGGCGGCGCGCGGCAACCGCCGCGAGGTGGTGGGCAAGATCCTCCACGCCATCGAACGGCACCTGCCCGAGTGTGGCATCGAAGCGCAGGTGCAGGGGCGCGAGAAGCACCTCTACAGCATCTACCGCAAGATGCGCGACAAGCACCTGTCGTTCTCGCAGGTGCTCGACATCTACGGCTTCCGCATCATCGTCAAGGACGTGCCGAGCTGCTACCTGGCGCTGGGCGCGCTGCACGGCCTCTACCAGCCGATACCCGGCAAGTTCAAGGACTACATCGCCATCCCCAAGGCCAACGACTACCAGTCCCTGCACACGGCCCTGATCGGTCCCTACGGCACGCCGGTGGAGGTGCAGATCCGCACCACGGAGATGCACCACGTCGCCCAGGCCGGCGTCGCCTCGCACTGGCTCTACAAGGACACGCAGTCGCTGCCCGAACTGCAGCGCAAGACGCACAAGTGGCTGCAGTCGCTGCTCGACCTGCAGTCGGCGTCGAACGACACGGCCGAATTCCTCGAGCACGTGAAATTCGACCTGTTTCCCAGCGACGTCTATGTCTTCACCCCGCGCGGCAAGATCCTCGCGCTGCCGCGCGGCGCCACGCCGGTCGACTTCGCCTACGCCGTGCATAGCGACGTCGGCAACCGCTGCGTCGCCTGCCAGATCAATTTCGAGTCGATGCCGCTGCGCACCGAACTCAGGAACGGCGATCGCGTCGAGATCGTCACTGCGCCGCACGCGCGGCCGAATCCGGCCTGGCTCGGCTATGTCCGCACCGGCCGTGCGCGCGCCGAGATCCGCCGCTTCCTCAAGACCCAGCACAACGAGGAGTCGGCGACCCTGGGCGAGCGCCTTCTGGGGCAGGCGCTGCGCGGACTCGGCGTCGACCCGGCGATGATCGCCGCGCTCGACTGGGAACGCTTCCTGAAGAGCAGTGGCGGCAAGTCAAAATCCGAAGTCCTCACCGACATCGGGCTGGGCAAGCGGCTGCCCGCGATCATCGCGCGCCACCTGCTCGAGGGCAGCCCGGCCGGCGTCGGCGCCAGCGAAGAGGCCAGGCGCGGCGCCATCCTGATCCGCGGTACCGAGGGTGTCGCCGTCCAGCTCGCGGCCTGCTGCCGGCCGATTCCGGGCGACCCCATCGTCGGGGTCATCCGCAAGGGGCAGGGCCTCGTCGTGCATACCCACGACTGCCCGGTGATCGCCAAGCAGCGCGGCGACTGGGTCGACGTCGACTGGGAGCCGGGCATCACCCGCGCCTTCGAGGTGGTGATCCGCATCTTCGTCGCCAACCAGCGCGGCGTGCTGGCCAAGCTGGCCGCGGCGATCGCCGAGGAACAGTCCAACATCGTCAATGTTTCGATGGACCAGGAAAGCGGCGACACGACGACGCTGACGTTCACCCTGCAGGTCAGTGACCGCCAGCATCTGGCGCGCATCCTGCGTAATCTGCGGCGTGTGCCCGAAGTCGTGCGTATCATGCGCTGCAAGGAAAAGCCCAAGGATTGAAAAGGAGAGAAACGCATGGCACTTGATCGAAGCTACGAATCCGACCACACGAAATGGATGCGCGAGTGGCTGGCGCAGCACCCGCAGGAGTTGGCGGAGCAGAAAGCGGGCCGTGCCCTCTGGTGGGACAAGCCGGCGCAGTCGCCCGACGCACAGCGCCGCGCCACCGAGGCGCAGGTGCCGCAGAAGCCCTACTACTACGACGCGAACTGAAGAATCCTGCGGGGCGTCCCTCGCCCCGCAGAGGGCCTATGCCTTTAGCCGAGTAAGCTGCTCGACATTTCAATTGGTTGACTCGTGTCAATAAGTTGCGCCGCCTGATTCACTAGGATGGTCGAATCCCTGATCGCAACAGGGACAAGGAGCATCCAGTCGTGAACATTTCCAGCGCGATCGTCCATGCCCGCCCCGGCCATGCCGCGGAGGTGCAGCGCACGCTTGCCGCCATCGCCGGCGTCGAGATCCATGCGGTCTCCGACGAGGGCAAGCTGATCATCACCATCGAAAGCCCGGGCGACCGGGAAACCGCCGACACCTTCGAGGCCATCAGCCAGATGGACCACGTGATGTCGACCTCCATGGTCTATCACCAGACCGAAGCCGAACCCGAAACCGAAATCCAGCTGGCCTGAGGCTCGCCTCACCAACAGCGGGCATGCCGCAACTACATTAGGAGATTCCAAATGAAACTGACGCGTCGTGAATTCATCAAGTCCAATGCGGTTGCGGCAGCGGCGGGCGTTGCCGGCATGTCC
>JAEHDA010000198.1 GCA_016880655.1 Rhodocyclaceae bacterium | reverse complement strand
TTATATTTATTACGT
Source organism: Rhodocyclaceae bacterium (assembly GCA_016880655.1). Classification (GTDB taxonomy): domain Bacteria; phylum Pseudomonadota; class Gammaproteobacteria; order Burkholderiales; family Rhodocyclaceae; genus Fen-999. Next base: position 14,084 of record JAEHDA010000198.1, on the reverse strand, counting down.
GTCCCTGAAGGGCGTCACCGGGTCCGGGAATCTCGACCTCGACGAGGTGGCGCGCCGCATTCCGGCAATCCGCGACAAGGTCGGCATGCCGGTTGGTGTCGGCTTCGGCATCCGCGACGGTGCCAGTGCCGCGCGCATCGCCGCGGTGGCCGATGCGGTCGTGATCGGCAGCCGTATCATCGAGGAAATCGAACAGTCACCCCCGGGAGAGTCGCCGCAGCGGGTAACCGCGCTGCTCGGCGGCATCCGCAGGGCCATGGACGAAGGAGCCAAGTCATGAGCTGGTTGCAGAAACTGTTGCCGCCGAAGATCAAGCGCAGTGAAGGCACACGCAAGACCGTTCCGGAAGGGCTGTGGACCAAGTGCCCGGCCTGCGAGGCGGTGCTGTATGCAACCGATCTGGAGAACAACCAGAGCGTATGCCCGAAGTGCAACCACCACAGTCGGCTACGGGCGCGGGCGCGTCTCGACCTGCTGCTCGATCCGGAAGGCCGTTTCGAGATCGGCGCCGAGGTGGTGCCGACCGACCCGCTCAAGTTCAAGGACAGCCGCCGCTATCAGGATCGTCTCGTCGCCGCCAATGAGGAAACCGGCGAGCCTGATGCCATGGTGGTCATGCAGGGCGCCATCAAGACGGTGCCGGTGGTGATGGCCTGTTTCGAATTCGAGTTCATGGGTGGCTCGATGGGCTCGGTGGTGGGCGAGAAGTTCGTCCGCGGCGTGCGTGCCGCAATCGAACTTCAGGCGCCTTTCGTCTGCGTCACCGCCAGTGGCGGCGCGCGCATGCAGGAAGGCCTGTTCTCGCTGATGCAGATGGCCAAGACCACTGCGGCAGTGACGCAGTTGGCCGTGCACAAGCTGCCCTTTATCACCGTGCTGACGGACCCGACCATGGGCGGCGTGTCGGCCAGCTTCGCTTTCGTCGGCGATGTGGTGATCGCCGAACCGGGTGCGCTGATCGGCTTCGCCGGCCCGCGCGTGATCGAGCAGACCGTGCGCGAGAAGTTGCCGGAAGGTTTCCAGCGTGCCGAGTTCCTGCTCGAGAAGGGCGCCATCGACATGATCGTCGACCGCCGCCAGCTGCGCGACAAGCTCGCTACGGTGATGACGCTGCTGCAACGGGTTCCCGCCCCAAGCTGATGACGCTGGACGACTGGCTGGCGTTCGTCGAGCGCCAGCATGCGAAGCCGATCGCCCTCGGGCTCGATCGCGTTCGCAGCGTCAGCCGGGCGCTGGATCAGCGCCAGACCTGCCCCGTGATCCTCGTCGGCGGCACCAACGGCAAGGGCTCCACCTGCGCCATGCTCGAACGCATCCTGCTCGCCGCAGGCTATCGCGTCGGTCTCTACACCTCGCCTCATCTGATCCGGTACAACGAGCGCGTGCGCATCGATGGCCGCGCCGTCGGCGACGATGCGCTATGCCGTGGCTTCGAGCGCGTCGAGGCCGCGCGGCAGTCGGAGAAAGTCAGCCATGGCGACACGCCGCTTACCTACTTCGAATTCGGTACGCTGTGCGCGTGGGAGGTATTCGCTGCGCAAGCACTCGACGCGATCATCCTCGAAGTCGGGCTGGGCGGCCGGCTCGACGCCACGAACCTGTACGACCCGGACGTCGCCATCGTCACCGGTGTCGACCTCGACCACATGGACTACCTCGGACCGACCCGCGAGGACATCGGCTTCGAGAAGGCCGGCATCTTCCGCGCCAGCCGGCCGGCCGTCTGCGGCGATGCCGATCCACCGCGGCGCCTGCTCGACCATGCGCGGGCCATCGGCGCCGATCTGCAACTGATCGGCCGCGATTTCGGCTTCGAGCGGCAGGAAGGCCAGTGGCAGTATTGGGGAAGGTCGGGCAAGCGCAGCGGCCTCGCCTTCCCCGCGCTGCGCGGCAATCGCCAGCTCGATAACGCGTCCTGCGTGCTTGCGGCCCTGGACCAATTGCGTGAGCGATTACCCGTCGCGATGCAGGACATCCGGCGCGGCCTCTCGGAAGTCGAGTTGCCCGGCCGCTTCCAGGTGCTGCCGGGCCGGCCGGCGGTGGTGCTGGATGTCGCCCACAATCCGCAGGCGGCGCGCGTGCTGGCCGACAATCTCGGCGACATGGCTTTCCATCCGCAGACCTGGGCCGTCTTCGGCATGTTGCGCGACAAGGACGTCGCGGGCGTCGTGTCCGCGTTGCGGCATCGCGTCGACCGCTGGCTGCCGGCAACGCTCGAAGGGCCGCGTGCGGCAACAGCCGACGAACTGGCCGCGATCCTGACTGCGTCAGGTGTGACCGGTCCGCTGCCAACCTTCCCGTCGGTAACCGCGGCGTTCTCCTGCGCAAGGGAGCAGGCGGGTGAAGATGATAGAATTCTCGCCTTCGGATCCTTCCTCACCGTGGCCGATGTCCTGCGCGCCCTGGGGCGCGCGGCAGCCTGAACGAACATGCCGCAACTCGACACTGACGCAACCCTCGACGGCCAGCTGGAACTGAAGAAACGCTCGCGGCGACGCCTGGTCGGTGCGGCGGCGCTGGCTCTGCTGGCGATCATCGTCCTGCCGATGGTAATGGACCACGAGCCGCGCCAACCGGCTCAGGACGTGCAGGTGCGCATTCCCAGCCAGGAAGGCAGCGGTATTGCAGCCAAAATACTGCCGAACAAGGCTGCGCCGACGCCACTGCCGCCGTCGCCACCCGATTCCGCCACCGCTGCCAAGTCCGACGCCGCGATGGAAGCCAAGCCGCCAGTCGCGATTCCGAGGGACGAGAAGCCGGTCGCCGAGAAACCCGCGGAAAAGCCTGCCGCCAAGCCGGCCGAGAAGGCGCCCGAAAAATCCGTCGGCAAGGCCGACGAGTCGCGCGCCCGCGCCGCGCTGGCCGGCGCTGAAGTCAGCGAGCCATGGCTGGTGCTGATCGGCGCCTACAAGGATGCCGCCAACGTCAAGCAGTTGACCGGCAAGCTCAAGCAGATCGGCGTGCCCGCCATCACCGAGAATTTCGATTCGCCCCAGGGCGCACGCACGCGCGTCCGGGCCGGTCCGTTCAAGACCCGCGAAGCCGCCGAGCAGGCGCTGGCGAAGATGAAGAAGATCGGGGTGGACGGCTTGGTGAAGCAGTCCGGCAAGTGACGGTCTTCGACTACGCGGTGTTGGCGATCATCGCCGCCTCGTCCCTGCTGGGATTGTGGCGCGGGGTGATTTCCGAAGTGCTGGCGCTGGCCGCCTGGGTGGTGGCTTTCATCGCGGCGCGGACCTTGGGTGCAGAAGCCGCCACCTATTTCGACGGGGTGGTCGCCGAGCCGGCCTTGCGTTACGCTGCCGGTTTCGTGGCTGTGCTGCTGTTCGTCTTGGTGACGTTCGCGGTGGCGCGGCTGGTGCTGTCGATGATCTTGAAGGCGGCTGGGCTGGCGATGGTGGATCGCGTGTTGGGGGCGGGCTTCGGTATCTTGCGCGGTGTGCTGATCGTGCTCGTCGGCGTGTTGCTGGCGGGCATGACGGCGTTGCCGAAAAGTCAGTGGTGGCGGAACGCCTGGTTGGCGCCGCCGCTGGAGACTGCGGTGGTCGCGGCAAAGCCTTGGCTGCCGGCCGAGGTAAGCAAGCGGATTCAATACAGGTAGCGGACAGGTACAAGGGACATGTGCGGCATTCTGGGTGTGGTTTCGACCACGGCGGTGAATCAGCTTCTCTACGACGGGCTACAGGTGCTCCAGCACCGCGGCCAGGATGCCGCCGGCATTGCGACCGAGGAGGAGGGCCGCTTCCACATGCACAAGGGCCCGGGCATGGTGCGCGATGTTTTCCGCACCCGCAACATGCGCAACCTGACCGGCAACTGGGGCATCGGCCATTGCCGCTACCCGACCGCCGGTTCGGCCTACAACGCCGCCGAAGCGCAGCCCTTCTACGTCAACTCGCCCTTCGGCCTGATGCTGGCGCACAACGGCAACCTGACCAATGCCGACGAGTTGAAGCGCGACATGTTCCTGCAGGACTTGCGGCACATGAACACCAACTCCGATTCGGAGGTGCTGCTCAACGTGCTCGCGCATGAATTGCAGGCGGCATCGACCAAGTATCAGGTCGACGCCGAGACCATCTTCAAGGCGGTCGCGGGCGTGCAGCGCCGCATCAAGGGCGCCTACGCCGTGGTGGCGATGATCGCCGGCTACGGCCTGCTGGCCTTCCGCGATCCCTACGGCATCCGGCCGCTGGTGATCGGCAAGAACGAGGCACCCGAAGGCACCGAATACCTGGTGGCTTCCGAAAGCGTGGCCGTCGATACGCTCGGCTTCAAGTTCCTGCGCGATGTCGAGCCCGGCGAAGCGGTGCTGATCGATCGGCAGGGCAAATTCGTCAGCCGCCAGTGCGCCGAGCGGACCATGCTGGCGCCATGCATGTTCGAGTATGTATATCTCGCTCGCCCCGACTCGCTGATGGACGGCGTTTCCGTCTATGAGACTCGGGTGAAGATGGGCGAATTCCTTGCCGACAAGATTCGCCACACCATGCCGCACCTCGCCATCGACCTGGTGATTCCGATTCCCGATTCGAGCCGTCCCTCGGCCATGGAACTGGCGACGCGGCTCGGTCTTCCGTACCGCGAGGGCTTCGTCAAGAACCGCTACATCGGCCGCACCTTCATCATGCCCGGCCAGGCGGTACGCCGGAAATCGGTGCGCCAGAAGCTCAACGCCATCGCCCAGGAATTTCGCGGCAAGAACGTGCTGCTGGTGGATGACTCCATCGTGCGTGGCACCACCAGCCAGGAAATCATCATGATGGCGCGCGAGGCGGGTGCGAAGAAGGTGTACTTCGCTTCCGCCAGCCCGCCGGTACGCTTTCCCAACGTCTATGGCATCGACATGCCGAGCCGCTCGGAACTGATCGCCGCCTTCCGCACCGACGAGGAAATCTGTCGCGAGATCGGCGCCGACGCGCTGATCTACCAGGATCTCGACGCGCTGCGCGCCGCGGTGCGTGCGATCAACCCGGCCATCACCCACTTCGACACCTCCTGCTTCGACGGCAAGTACATCACGGGCGATATCTCCCCCGAGTACCTTGCCAGCGTCGAGGATGCGCGCGGCCGGCCGTCGAAGGGCAATCCCGACGACGGCGACAGCGGCCAGCTCGACCTCAATCTGGCGCCCGCCAATGACTGAGAAGTACGGCCCCGAAACGCTTGCCGTCCGCGCGGGGCAGGAGCGCAGCCAGTTCGGCGAGCATTCGGAGGCGCTGTACCTCACCTCCAGCTTCGTCTTCGAGAGTGCTGCCCAGGCGGCCGCGCGCTTTGCCGGCACGGAGGAGGGCATGGTCTATGCCCGCTTCTCCAATCCCACCGTCGCCACGATGCAGGATCGCCTCGCCGCGCTGGAAGGCGCGGAAGGCTGCATCGCCACGGCCAGCGGCATGTCGGCCATCCTGTCGACCGTAATGGCGTTGCTGAAGTCCGGCGACCATGTCGTCGCCTCGCGCAGCCTGTTCGGCGCGACACAACAACTGTTCGGCAACATCTTCACCCGCTTCGGCATCGACACCACCTTCGTCGCCGGCACGCGGCCGGAGGGCTTTCGCGCTGCGATGAAACCGAGCACCAGGCTGGTGTTCATCGAAACGCCGTCGAATCCGCTGACCGAGGTCTACGACATCGCCGCACTGGCCAAGGTCGCCCACGACGGCAGCGCACTGCTGGCGGTCGACAACTGCTTCTGCACGCCGATACTGCAACGTCCGCTGCAACTCGGCGCCGATCTCGTCATCCATTCGGCCACCAAGTATCTCGACGGCCAGGGCCGCGTGCTCGGCGGCGCCGTCTGCGGCCCCAAAATCCTCGTCGACGAGGTATTCAGGTTCCTGCGCACCGCCGGGCCGACGCTGTCGCCCTTCAATGCCTGGGTGATCCTGAAAGGCATGGAGACGCTGAAGATCCGCATGCTGGCGCAATCCGCTGCTGCACTCGACCTGGCGCAATGGCTGGAAGCGCATTCCGGGGTCGAACGGGTGTTCTACCCCGGCCTGCCTTCGCATCCCCAGCACGAACTGGCGATGCGCCAGCAGGCCAGCGGCGGCGCGATCGTCTCCTTCGAAGTGAAGGGCGGCCGGGCCGAGGCGTGGCGCGTGGTGGACAGCTGCAAGCTGCTCTCGATCACCGCCAACCTCGGCGACACCAAAACCACCATCACCCATCCGGCCTCGACCACGCACGGGCGCATCACGCCTGAAGCGCGTGCCGAGGCTGGCATCGGCGAAGGCCTGCTGCGCGTCGCAGTCGGGCTGGAGGCGGTCGGCGACATCGAAGCCGACCTGAGCCGCGGCCTGGCCGGGCGGCGGCCATGAGCAACGACGCCGGGCGCCGCGAACGGGAGCAGACGATGCGAACAAGCAGCAATACCGGAGCACAAGCGAGTCGCAGTCGCCGGACCGGCGACCGCCGGTCCGGCATCGAGCGACGCTTCAGCAGGGCCGCCGATGGCACGGAGCGCCTGTTCTCCTGGGAGGACCAGCGCGCCCAATACTGGACGCGCCTGCTTTTCTGTGGCCTGGCGTTGATCTACTTCAGCTTCGGCGGCGAGGCGCAGGTCCGCTCGTGGACCAGCCTGAGCACGGTCACGCTGGCGTTCGTGATCTATGGCCTCTCGATTCTGGGCTTCATGTGGCACGCGACGCGCACGCCGCACGCGCCCTGGCGCCAGCGGCTGACCATGTGGGTGGACATCGCGATGGCGTCCTTCGCAGTGCTGGCCGACTCGACGATCAGCTCGCCCGGCTTTCTGGTCTACCTGATGGTCATTCTCGGCAACGGCATGCGCTACGGCCTGCGCCTGTTCGGCGAGGCCGTGATCGGCAGCCTCGGCGCGGCGATCGTCATCGTCGGCTTCCGCCTGTTCGAGTATGTGCATGTCTTCTCGATAAGCGCCATCTTCTTCCTGGTCTTCATCATCATCATCGTCCTCTATTCGTATTCGCTCACCGCCAAGATCGAGCGCGGCCGTGCCAAACTCGCGCTCGAACGCAACATCGACGCCCTGACCGGGCTGCTCAACCGCCGGGCGCTGCTCGAGCGTGCCGCGCAACTGCTCCAGTCGGCGCCGGCCGACGGGCGGGAGTTCGTCGTCATGTTTGCCGACCTTGACGGCTTCAAGGCGGTCAACGACACCCACGGCCATCATGTCGGCGATCGCGTCCTGGCGGCGGTGGCCCGCCGCATTGCCGAAACCGTGCGCGGCGTAGACCTGGTGGCGCGCTACGGCGGCGACGAGTTCATCCTGCTATTGCCCAACACGACAAGAGCAGGCGGCGACCTGGTCGCCCGGCGCGTTCAAAATGTGATCGACGACTGGGCGCGCGAGAACAAGATCGACTTCGGCGTTTCGATCGGCATGGGCCGCTATCCCGACCACGGGACGGACCTGGAGGATGTGATCGCCGCGGTGGACAAGGCCATGTATCGCAGCAAGCTCATCCACGGGCGCGGCGGCATCCTTCATGTCGATGGCGGCGAGCAGGGTGCGCCTGTCCTCGGCACCGGTTAGCACGACACTGTCCGTTGATCGTGAACATTGAGACGTGGGAGCTGGCAAGCTACGTCGTCACGGTGATCGGCCTGCCGTTGGCGATCTTCGTGTTCTTGTTCGAACAGCGCAAGGAACGCGACAACGAGGAAGAGGAGGTCTACCAGCTCCTCTCCGACAACTACCAGGACTTCCTCAAGGTCGCGCTGGACAATCCGGACCTGCGCCTGTTCGCCGACGAGGAAACGCCGCGACTCACCGACGAGCAGCGCGAGCGCATGTTCATCATCTTCAGCATGCTGATCTCGCTGTTCGAACGCGCCTACCTGCTGCTCCATGATGTCGACATGAAACCCAGGCAGGCGCGCCGCTGGCGCTCGTGGGAAGACTACATGAGCGAGTGGTGCCAGCGCGCCGACTTCCGCGCCGCGCTGCCCGGCCTGCTGCGCGGCGAAGACCCGGAATTCGCCGCCTACGTGCAGAAGCTGGCGGACGGCGGCGGAAAATAGCCGGGCAGGCGATGCCGCAAGCTGTTACACTGCGCGCCGCGCTGGTCCTTATCAGTCATTGCCGCGCGTCGCGTCCGGAATTCCTTTCCCGCGTATTCCCCTTTAGCGTTTCTGCCTCGACTGGTTCGTGCCATTGCACGTAGGGCCGATTCCAGGAGCAGTCCATGCACTTTACCGACCTTGGCCTTTCGGCCGAGATTCTCCGTTCCATTTCCGAACAGGGTTACGACACGCCCACGCCCATCCAGGCCCAGGCCATTCCCGTCGTGCTGGCCGGCCGCGACCTCATGGCCGCCGCCCAGACCGGCACCGGCAAGACTGCCGGTTTCACCCTGCCCATCCTGCAACTGCTGTCGACCCGCGACAGCGGCCTGACGATGAAGCGCTTCAAGCCGCGCTGCCTCGTGCTGGTGCCGACGCGTGAACTCGCCGTGCAGGTGCACGACAGCGTGCGCACCTACGGCAGGCACCTGCGCCTGAAGGCCACCGCCATCTACGGCGGCGTCGCCATGGGCCCGCAGTTCGGCGCGCTGAAGGGCGGCGTCGACATCATCGTCGCCACGCCCGGCCGCCTGCTCGACCACATCGAGCAGCGCAGCGCCGATCTGTCCGGCATCGAAGTCCTGGTGCTCGATGAAGCCGACCGCATGCTCGACATGGGTTTCATCCGCGACATCCGCAAGATCATCGCGCTGCTGCCGAAGAAGAAGCAGAGCCTGCTGTTCTCGGCCACCTTCTCCGACGACATTCGCGGCCTGGCCACCGGCCTGCTGAACGACCCGGTCAGCGTCGAGGTCGCGCGCCGCAACGCCACGGCCGACAACGTCGCGCAGTCGGTCTATCACGTCGACCGAGATCGCAAGCGCGACCTGCTGATCCAGTTGATCGACGACCACAAATGGCACCAGGTGCTGGTATTCACGCGCACCAAGCACGGCGCCGACGCGCTGTCCGACCGGCTCGGCAAGGCCGGCATCCGCAGCGCGGCCCTGCACGGCAACAAGAGCCAGAGCCAGCGCCAGCGCGCGCTCGACGATTTCAAGCGCCTCAAGCTGAACGTGCTGGTCGCCACCGACATCGCCGCGCGCGGCATCGACATCGACGAGCTGCCGCACGTGGTGAATTACGAGCTGCCCAACGTGCCCGAAGACTACGTGCACCGCATCGGCCGCACCGGCCGCGCCGGCAGCAGCGGCCAGGCCGTCTCGCTGGTCTGTGTCGATGAGCACAGGCTGCTGCGCGACATCGAGCGGCTGCTGAAGAAGGACATCGAGAAGAAGGTCGTTGCCGGCTTCGAACCCGATCCGCGCATCAAGCCCGAACCGATCCAGAAGCCGCGCGGCAGCGGCGGTGCCCGCCAAAGTCAGCCGTCGCGACACGCCGCCCCGGCGGCCCCGCACGGCAAACCCGCGCGCGGCGGTCGCCCCGGCACGGGCAGCCACCATTCCGGGCAACGCCATCGCTGAGTGTCGTTGGCATGCAGGGCATGCGCGTCGAGCACATTCGCCAACGCCTGCGTGACCTCGGCGCCAAGCCGGGTCATGTCGAACGCCTGCTGCGCGCATGGACGAATGCGCGGCCGCTGGACGAATGCGAAGCGGCGCATGCACCGCCGCTGGCGGTGCGGAATGCGCTGCCCGCGCTGACGACCGATCTGCAATCCCTTGCCCGCCTGCGCGCCGAGTATCCGAGCGAGGACGGCTCGGTGCGCCTGCTGGTCGAACTCGCCGACGGCCAGGCCGTCGAGAGCGTCCTCCTGCCGCGCGGCGGCCTCTGCGTTTCATCGCAGGTCGGCTGCGCGGTCGCCTGCCGCTTCTGCATGACCGGGCAGGGCGGGCTGCAACGCCAGCTCGGCAGCGCCGAAATCGTCGCGCAAGTTGCGCTGGCCCGCGCGCGTCGCGAAGTGAAGAAGGTTGTCTTCATGGGCATGGGCGAGCCGGCGCACAACATGGACAACGTGCTCGAAGCCATCGACCTGCTCGGCACCGCGGGCGGCATCGGCCACAAGAACCTGGTCTTCTCGACCGTCGGCGATCGCCGCGTGTTCGAGCGCTTGCCGCAAGGCGCGGTCAAACCCGCGCTGGCGCTGTCGCTGCACACGACCAAGGCTGAATTGCGCGCGCATTTGCTGCCCCACGCACAGCCCATCGACCCGGCGGAACTCGTTGACCTCGCCGACGCTTACTCCCGCGCCACCGGTTACCCGATCCAGTACCAATGGACGCTGCTCGAAGGCATCAACGACAGCGACGAGGAACTGGCCGCCATCGTCCGCCTGCTGGCCGGCAAGTATGCGGTGATGAACCTGATTCCCTACAACGACATCGAAGGCGCCGACTTCCGGCGGCCGTCGACGCAGCGCGCGGCGGCCATGGCGCAGCACCTCTACCGCCACGGCATCCTTGCCAAGCTGCGCCAGTCGGCCGGCCAGGACATTGCCGGCGCCTGCGGGCAGTTGCGCGCCCGCAGTGCCGCCCGGCCGCAGCGCGTCTAGCAGCGCCTGTTGCGGCGCGTCGTCGCCGCCTTCCGGAAGTGCCAGAACCGCCTGGGTGACGGGTTTTGGCGACAAGCTTCATTCCGTGCCTCCTGTGTCAGGATCAACCGTGCACCCTCGGACACGGCCGCCGATTCCGGGAACCCGACAGGAGACAACATGGATCTGGAACATATCCCCAGGAAAACCGACAAGGGATACGCCGAGGTACAGACGCGCGCATTCCATGTCGGGGCTCGCGAGCGCTCCATATTGATCATGGTCGACGGCAAGACGCCGGCCCGTTTGCTGCTCGCCAGGCTCGCGTTCATGAACAAGGCGAATGACATTCTCGACGAGTTGCGTGTCGGCGGCTTCATCGATGTCGAGGTCCCCGCCGAACAAACCTTGCTCGCCGTGCCGGTGACGCCCCTGACAGACGCGTTGCGGACACGTCAGTTTGCCCGCGATTTCGTCCTCGAAACACTCGGTGCGGCCGGCGACGATCTGGTCAACAAGCTGGAAGCCTGCCTGTCGCGCGAGCGCCTGACGCTGCTCCTGGTGGAATGCCGCGATGGCATCGAGGCAGGCGCCGGCCGTCACAAGACGCAGGAGTTCTGGGACGGACTTGGCCGCGTGACTGCCGCGATGACGGCGCCGCACCGGATGGCGGCTTGAGGGTCCTGACGGTGCCGGCTGCCTAAAGTCAGCCGTGGTGGTACGCCGGCCAGGCTGAGGGCCGGGCCGCTCCATCCGCATTGGTAACCGGATGTTTCACTGGCTGGGTGATGTGTAAGCGCGGGTAAAAGTTCATCTTCGGGAGGTGGTCGGTCAATATCATCGGCATTGCAAATATTTCAAGGAGCAATGCCATGAACATCCAGCGCAACTGGGTCACGCCGATCACCGCAGGCGCCTTCCTGCTTTCAGCGGTCACGGGCGTGCTGATTTTCTTTCACATCGATTCGGGTGCCAACAAGTTCGTCCATGAATGGCTGAGCTGGGTGCTGCTGGGCGGCGCGCTGCTGCACACGACGGCGAACTTCAGCGGACTCAAGGTTCATCTACAGACGTCGCGCGGAAAGGCCCTGATCGGTGTGTTTGTCGCCGCGCTGGCGCTGAGTTTCACTCCCCTCGGTGGCGGCAAGAGCGAACCGCCCTTCGTGGCGCCGGTACGGGCGCTGGGCGAGTCCAACCTGACGACGTTGGCACAGGTGGCACAAGTCACGCCGGAGCAATTGCGTGACAGACTCGGCAAAGCCGGTGTGCATGTGAACTCCGATCAGCAAACACTGGCGGAACTCGTCGGACCGGATGTGCGCCACCAGATGAATGTCCTTGGTCGCGTGTTCAAGCCGGTACAGTAGGGTCATGACACCGTCTCGCCCATTCCTGTTCGTTGCGCTGGCCGTGCTCGGCGGTTGTTCCGCGATTCCGCCGCTGCCCGACTCCGCGCGGGACATGGCGCTTCCCGGCGCCTGGGCGACTGCCGATGCGGCGATCAAGCCGGCGGCGGTCCGCGACCTGTCCAGCTGGTGGCGCCAGATGGGCGATCCGGTGCTCGACGAGCTGATCGAGCGCGCACTGACGTCGGCGCCGGACATGCGCACCGCGCAAGCACGACTGAAGCAGGTGCGCGCCAGCCGCGACCTGGCGGTGGCCGGGCTCTTTCCCAGCCTGGGCGTCTCGGCGTCGGCCAAGGGCACCAAGACCGGCATGGCGGCAGGTGGCAGCGGTACCTCGCAGACGCTGTACGCGGCGGGCTTCGACGCCAGTTGGGAGCCTTCGATCTTCGGCGGCCAGCGCGACGCGGCCTCGGGTGCCGAAGCCGACCTTGTGGCAAGCGCAACCACGCTGGAGTCGACGCGCGTTTCGCTCGCTGCCGAGGTGGCGCTCGAGTACGTCACCTTGCGCACCTACCAGCAGCGTCTGGCGATTGCCCGCGCCAATACGGCCAGCCAGGCGGAGACCTTGCGGATCACCGATTGGAAGCAGCAGGCTGGTCTGGTGACCAGCCTCGATGTGGAGCAGGCGCGTACCAACCTTGAACAGAGTCGCGCCTCGATCCCCAGCCTGGAAACAGGACGGGCGGCGGCGGAGCATCGGCTCGCCGTGCTGACCGGACAGCCGCCGGGCAGCCTGCGCGAATTGTTGCGGGAGATCAGGCCGCTGCCGGCACCGCCGGACGAAGTGGCGGTGGGCATTCCCGCCGACACCCTCCGCCAGCGACCCGACGTGCGCGCGGCGGAGTGGACCCTGCGCGGCGAGATTGCGCGCAGCGCCGAACAGCGGGCGGCGCGCTATCCGAGTTTCACGTTGAGCGGCTCATGGGGCTGGCAGGCTTTCAGCACCGCCGCGCTCGGCGGCAGCGACACGCTGGTGCGCTCGTTGGTGGGCAGCCTGGCGGCGACGCTGTTCGACGGCGGCCGCATCGGTGCGCGCATCGATGCGCAAAGCGCGGTCGAGGAGCAGGCGCTGGTGGCTTACCAGGCGAGCATCCTCACCGCGCTGGAGGATGTCGAAAACGCGCTGGCCTCCTATGCCGCCGGGCGCGAACGGCTGGAGACGCGCCGCCGCGCGGCCGAGTCGGCACGCAACGCCGCGTTGCTGGCGCGTACGCTCTACGAGGCGGGCTCGACCGATTTTCAGAAGGTACTCGATACCGATCGCACGCGGCTGACTGCCGAGGACGGCCTCGCCTCGGCGGAGGGCGACCTGCTGGCGGCAGTCGTCAAGCTCTACAAGGCGCTCGGCGGCGGTTGGCGCGCCGGCGGCGAAACCACGGAAGCACAATCATGAACCAGACCAAACCTGCCCTCCCCGATTTCCTGCAAGCCGGCAAGCCAGGACCATTGTCCGGCAAGCGCCGCTGGATCGCGCTGGCCGTCGGCATCGTCGCCATCGTCGGGGTGATCGCGCTGCTGCCGGGCGGCGGCGAGAAGCAGGGCAAGTACGTCACCGAGGAAGCGGCAACGGGCAAGCTGGTGGTCAGCATTTCGGCCAGCGGCACCTTGCAGCCGACCCGCTCGGTGGATGTCGGCAGCGAGCTTTCCGGCACGCTCGAAGCGGTGCTGGTCAACGACAACGACCGCGTCACCCGCGGCCAGGTGATCGCGCGCCTCGATACCTCGAAGCTCGAAGACACGGTGGCCAAGTCGCGCGCGGCGCTGGCCCAGATGGAGGCGACCGTCGTTGAGGCGCGCGCCAATCTCAAGCGTCAGCGCCATGTCGCCGAACTCTCGGGCGGCAAGGTGCCGTCGCAGAGCGAACTGGAAACGGCCGAGGCAACCCTGCTGCGCGCCGAGGCCAACGCAACCAGCGCCCGCGCGACGCTGAAGTCGGACGAGACCAACATCGCCAAGGCGGTGATCCGTTCGCCGATCAACGGCGTGGTGCTGGCGCGCAAGGTGGAGCCGGGGCAGACGGTGGTGGCGGCGATGACCACGCCGGTGCTGTTCACCATCGCCGAGGACCTGACCAAGATGGAATTGCAGGTGAAGGTGGACGAGGCCGACGTCGGCACGGTCAAGCTCGGCCAGACGGCCAGCTTCACGGTCTCGGCCTGGCCGGGGCGCACATTCCCGGCAACCATCCAGCGCGTCGGCCT